>SKJM01000096.1 GCA_007122045.1 Planctomycetales bacterium
AGTCGATGGTCCATGGGCGCAGGGCGCTGGTCAATTCCAGGTAGGCCGCCTCGAACCGATCCGAATCGCTCCAGTCGAAGTCCTGCGGCAGGATGGCGTCTTCCGGCGCGTTGTAGCCGAGGATGTACAGCAGCGTATGGGCCATGTCGGCCTGGAAGCCGAGCGTTTGCGGGCGGTCGACCATTTCGAGAAGCTGGATCGCCCGCTTCCAACTGTGCAGGCCGCCCCAGCAGATCTCGCCTTCGGCGGCGAGCCGTTCGCCGTGGTCCTCGGCAATGAGGCACGCCTCGCGGAAGGTCTCGGCGATGCGATTCTGGTTCCCTTCGGGGTCCTCGTACCAGGGCTCGGCGCCGGAGGCCGTGTCGATGCGCACCGCGCCGTGCGGGCGGACGCCAAGCTGGCGCAGCTTCTCGGCCACGCGGCAGCCCTTCTTGACCTGGTCGAGGAACTTGCGGCGTTCCTCGGGCGGCCCCATGGCCGCGCCGCCGCCGGTCGGCGGCCAGATGGGCGCCACGACCGTGCCGATTTCCAGGTTGCGCGCCTGGGCCTTCCCGGCCAGCTCGTTGATGGCCGCATCGCTTTGGACCGTCGAGTCGATGTCGATGTGCGGCAGGTACAGGAACAGGTCGAAGCCGTCGAACCGCACGCCGTCGACCTCCGCCGCGGCCGTCAGATCGAGCATCGTATCGAGCCCGATCGGCGGGTCGCCGCCGTCGCCCTTGCCGACCACGCCGGGCCAGGCCGCGTTGTGAAGTTTGGGGTAGGTGTTGGTGTGGTTAGTCATCAGTGCTCCTTGTGGAATAACAGTTCAGGTGTTACAGGTCATTGTATGGGCCTTCTGTTTGCGTCTCTTGACCCTTCAGTTCTTCCTCCAACTGCTCAACCGTGGGCAGGTTGGATTGGAGTGTCGAAGGCAAAGTCGCAGTAAGCCGATATTTTGACACTCCGATGGGCTTGCGTAGGGATCTTTTACGGTCTGTTGGGCCAGATCGGATTGGCATACGGGCAGCGTTTCAGAGAAGTTGGTCACCGCCTGCCCTTCCCGGCCAAAAAGATTCGACTCGATGTGATGCACCAGCACGGCCCGGGACCAACCGTGCTGAACGGTCTTATGGGCGTACCAGAGCCGCTTCGCATTATCCTTGAGTTTTTCGAGTAACACCACGTTGTGCCCCCAAGGAATGTGTGCAACCGCCGATGGAACGCCCGCGGACTCCAATTGTCCCACAGCCTGTGGGACAATTTCGTTCTCGCCCGCATAGGCTGAATAGAACGCCCTCATACGGTGGATATTCGTACGAGAAAAGCCTCTTATCCCTGGAAACACTTTCTGAAGGTCGGCCGCCAGGCAGTCGATTACCCTCGCGCCCCAGCCATCCCGACGTTGCCGCGTGACGATCTCGTGCCCGATTTCCCAGTAAAGACACAACAATTCCCGATTGCCGGCAACGGCTGCACGAACCTGTGCCCGCCGGACGCGGTTCTTGATATCCTCAAGCAAGTCCCTATAGCCGGGTGGTATGGCTGCACTCGATTGTAGGGGCACTCGTCTCGCAAGGCCTTGCGTCCCGCTTTCGTTCGAATTACTCGCAGCACGTGTCAAAACCGTCATCCTTCCGCATATTGCACTTCGGCCCCGGCCAACACACGTTCGCGCAACCGGCGATTTAGGTACTTCTCCCGCACTATATCGACTTTGCGTCCCCCGAACAATTGCGACAACTCCTCCTCGATGTCAATGATGCCGAACCCAACGACGCGCCCGGGCTCGAACTCGATCAATACGTCCACGTCGCTCTCCGGGCCGAAATCGTCGCGAAGCACCGACCCGAACAGCGACAGCTTGCGGATGTGGTGCCGGCGGCAGAAGTCGGCAACCGCCTCCGGTGGCGGCTGTATGCCGCGCTGCTCGGTTAGCGCTTCGGTCATTCGTGCTTCCTTCGACATTTGAATTTCGACATTCGTCATTTGGCCTGCCGCCGGGCCCACTCGACGAACTCCCGCACCACCGCCGTCTCGCCGATTTCGGCACGCCGCTTGACGAACCGCGTCAGGTCGGCGGGCTTGAGGAACGGAAAGGCGACGCTGCGCTCGATCGGCTCGTACTCCTTCTTCTTGCTCTTCAGGCGGTAAAACTGCATCCGGCCCCGCCGGTCGACGCGCCACACCTCCGGGATGCCGATCGTGGCGAACACCGGCAGCCGGGGCAAGCACGTGCGGGTGACATCGACCTCGATGGCCAGGTCGGGCGGTGGGTCCTTTCCGGGCTCGTACGTGTCTTTGCCCCGCACGCGCGGTTCATTCGCCAGGTAGTACGTCTTGTCGGGCTGCAAGCCGCGTTCGCCTTTCGCAGCCCGAAGCGTGGTCGAGCCGATGCTCTGGATTGGAAGGTCCATGGCCAAGGTGAACGCCTCGATCATCCGGGCGATCAGACTCGCCACCCAGTCGTGATCTTTGCGGGGACTCATCATTTCCAGGGTCCCTTCGTCGTAGGTGTGACGCAGGTTGAACTCGCCCGTGGCGTCGAGGAAGCTCAAGTAGCCTTCCCAATCCACCCCGTACACCACGCGGGGCATTTCGAGCGTGCCTTGGTCGTAAGTGTGCCGCAGGTGGCACTCACCCAGGGCGTCGTCGATGCCCAGGTACACCTCCCACGGCACGCCGTACAGGACGATGTACTCGTCGGCCGGAGTTTTCGTGGCGGTCATGGCATTCCTCATCGCTGCAAAGGGGACAGTCCCATTTTCGCGGCCGCAACGGTTGCTCGACTGGGCGAACTCGCCTCTGTGCCGCGAAAATTGGGACAGTCCCCGGCGTTGGGTCGGCTGCTACCTCACTTCCGGTGGTCGCCGATGTTCGGCATGTTCTCGTGCACGGCGGGGCCGAAGTAGCGCAGGCCGACCAGCGGCTCGCCGCCGGTGTTCTCCACCTCGACGCCGCGGGTGGCCGCCTCGTGCGAGATGAACACCTCGTCCCACGGCTCCTCGCCGAAGCGGATCATCGCGGGCGTCTGAAGCTGCACGGGCCCGATCCGCCCGGCGCCCTGCACGGTAATCCAGCCGCTCGCCCCGGGGTCTTTCAGCACGCACTTCGCGCCCGGCTCCAGGGTCAGTTCCTTGGCCGAAACGAGCTGCTCGCCGTCGAACCGGCCGTAGTCGATCCAGCGGTCGGTGTAGCCGTCGCCGGAGCAGGCCGGGTCGACGATCGGCTCGACGTAATTGTGTTCCTTGAAATACGGGTCGACGTTTTTGTCCCAATCGAGTTGGCCGACGATGAAGTCGAGGTCCCGGTGCTTCTCCGGCGGCACGTCTTTGACCAGCAGGTCCCAGGGCACCTCGCGCCCCTCGACCAGCGACTGGAACATGCCGAACACGTCGGAGCCCCACTGCGGTTCGTAGGTGCACATGGAACCGGGCGCGTGCAGCACGCCGGCGGGGATGAGCCAGCCGGTGCCGGGCTTCAGGCGGTACGCGCGGGAGAGGTCGAGGATGCCGTTATCGCCCTTGTTCCAGTCTTCAAGGCAGCGGATGACGTCGGCCTTCGTGGTGCCCGGCTCCAGGCCCATGAACGTGTAGTCGAAATGGTTCTCGGCGGCATTCAACTGGGGGGGGAAATAATAGCACTCGGGCTTGCCCTGCTGATCGGTCAGCCTGGCGTGTTCGGCGTCCTGGTGCATGTGGTGAGGGATGGGGCCCATGTTGTCGAAGAACTTCGAGTACACGGGCCAACGCTGGTACTCGTCCCACATCTTCTGGCCGATCAGCCGGGGTCCGGCCTCGGCCACGGCATCGCGAAGGAGGAACCGTTGCCCCTCGAACAGGCAGTAGCTGAGGCCTTCATCCCAGGCGCGGTTGTCGTTCATCGCCTCGGTGGTGCTGGCGAACCACCGCTCGTCGATGCCGCCTCGGTGGACACCCAGGGCATACCAATCGGTGGGGGCCAGCTTGATCCGCTTGCCCGGATGGAGGAAGCTCCTTGGCACCCAGGCGGGGGTCAGGCGGAGGATGCCCTGTCCGGCATCGAGGGCCTGCTGGAGAATCTGCCCGACGTTGTCGGTCCGCACGGTTGGGGAAGCGCACATGGTTGTTTTCACCCTTTATCGAGGAATTTGTGTTTGACCGACGGCATCGAGCAGCCCCGACGCCGCGTACCCAAGGCGTTGGTTCGCCCAAAAACGCTGAGTGTAACTTTTTGCGCGCCGGGTGACAAGTAGCGGAGGACGGTGGTGCACCACCAATATGCCCTTCCGCCGCGGTGTGCGACTGGGGAGGCGGTCGGCGGTAAGAGAGAACGCGAGCCACTACCCCGGTAAGGGGCGTCGGTGCGGTGGAATCCTGCGCTAGCTTCCGAAGCCCGGCCCGAGAGTGGCCGGGTGGGTCCTTCCCCCCAAGTTTCCCACAGGAGTGCGTTGACTCGTTTCACGTGACAAGCTACACATTAGTGGCGGATCTGCTTCCGGTTCGTCGACGGTGACGCTTTCGACGTTGAGATCTGCGATTATCATTGAATCGAGGTGTGGCTATGAGTGCTTTGACCAAAACAGCAATGCAGCGCCGGCCGACCCATCCGGGTGAAATGCTGCGCGAGGACTTTCTGCCCGATTACGGGC
>SKJM01000055.1 GCA_007122045.1 Planctomycetales bacterium
CGTAGGCCAGTTCGGCCGTGGTGAGCAGCGCGGCCAGCACGAGCCAACTGCCGAACCGCCGGTTGATGAGCATGGTGTTCTTGCCGATCCAACCGAGGCCGGCCATCCGGGCGAACTCGCGCTCCAGCAGGGGGGCCGTATCGACCACGCCGCGCGCCCGCTCGCCGGGCGCCAGGCGGCGGTGCAGTGCTCCCACCAGCCGAAGCCGGCGGCGGAGCACGGCGTGATAGTCGGCGCCCCAGGCGTACCGCGACACACGGCCCTGCCCGAGGCCCGGCGCCCCCGGCTCGACCGTCCGATAGTTCGCGGCCAACACCAGCACACTCCGCGCGCCGGGAAGCACGCCGCGCGGGTGCCGGCGGGCATCGGCCCGCCGCTCCAGGTAGTGCATCTGCCCGGCGAAACCGGCATCGAGCCACGCGCGGAACCGCTGCCAACCCGGCGGCGCGACGGCCGGGCACGCGCCGGCCAGGTCGAATCCGACCCGCCGGGCGTACTCCTTCAACGCTTGGGTTAGTTCGGCCGCGTTCATGGACTCAGGGGGGGTAGGCGGGAGTTATGGCAGTTCACGGCGATACTTCCATCATCGCTCGCAGGCGTTCAGCGCTGAGGAACAAGCGGTAGGGGTGGCCGGGAAGCGGTTCGAAATCCCAATGCTTGTAGCACGACCGCGCATGGTCACTCGTGCAGTCGAGGATCACGGCCACGAAAGCAAAAGTCTCGCCGGCGTCGTGGCAATCGCGGAGGGCCCGAGCCAGCAGCGAACGCCCCAAGCCCTGCCCCGGATAATCCATGTCTACCCCCAGCCCTGCAAGGACCGCCACCGGCATGGCTCGGCGCGGCAGACGCCTGGACAACTCGGGCGCCAAACCGCCGAAGTCCACTTGACCGGTCGCCAGGGTGTAGTAGCCGGCAATGACACCGGTAGGGTCCCAAAGTACCCGGGTCACGGAAAGATGCTTCTTCTGATGCGGAAGTGCCTTGGTCCGAAGCCAACGGTCCACTTCCGGGTCGCCGGACCGGAACCGTCTGCGCGGATGTTCACGGCGAAGACTCTCCAGCCGGAATGCCGACGGGAACATGGCCGTACCCTACTGGTCGCGCATCATGCTTCCCAACCGTTTCTGCGCGGTGGTCAGCGTGGGCTTCCGGCTAAGTGCAGTCCAAAAGGCCAACTGCTCCTCCGGCGTGAGTGCGATCGTTTGCCGGCCGGCCGCCGCGACCTCGCGGCGGGCCTGCGACACGGTTACGGTACGGACATAATCGCTCACGCTGATCTGCCGAAGCTCGGCCGCCTGCGCCAGAACGGACTTGCTTTCGCTGTCCAGACGCACCATCAACGGGCTGGCCGCCCGTCGGCACCCGGAAGGACTTGACGTTTTTGCATTGCCCATATTCCCATCCTCCTGAACGATAATGTACTGCAATATGCCATACAGTCAAGGGCCATGTATTTCTCCGGAACTTTCGTCGCGCTGCGGCACAGCCCGGGGGCAAAGAAACCATGGGGCTTACGCCATGACATTTGCGTTTTGGGGTGAAGACCTGGCAGACGAGAGCCCCGGCCCCAAGACTCTCCCCGGCCAATATCCAGACCCGCCCGCAGATTTCTCGCGCCACCCTTCGGAGGTAGCACAAGGGCTTGCATTCCTCGGCGGCCCGATTAAGCTGGTACTCTGAGGGGCCTATGCAGCCTGGAGAAACTTTGCCAAGATTACACAGGGAGACCACCATGAGATTCGAGCGATGGGTTCTTTTCGGCGCCATTCTGCTGGGGCTTGCGCCCGGCAATGCACTGGCGTACGGACCGCTGGGCAGCGGCTATCTGGCCCCCTGGTGGGCCGCACCGCGCGTGTACACGCAAGAGTACATTCCCTATTTTGCCCAGCACCCGCCGGTGTACTACAGCCGGCCGATTGCCCGGCCCTACGGGTACGTGCCGTACGCCTACTGGCCGAAAAAGCCAGCACCACAAGTGGTGGTAACGCAGCCGGTCGTGGTGCGGAATCACTACGTGGCCGGCGATGCCGTCGATCGGCCGGCCGAGGAGGCCGCGCCCGCTGGGCGAAGGATCGTCAATCCGTTCGCCCGGGAACCGGAGGCGTTACTGCCGGTTCCCGACGAAGCGCCGCTGTTCGAGCCTGACGCATAGCATCGTGTCAGACGGAATGGTCCCGCGCGGTAAATCAGGTGGCTTGGGCAGTTCGGGAATTAGTAGGCGGGGGTAGCGGGGCGGTATCCGTCCCGTTCTCGCCAAGTTGGCAAGCTGGTTTCCGCCGCACGCCTAAAGCTCATCGCCCGGCAGAGGCGCGCGCTTGGGTACGCGGTCCAGGATTTTTCCCAAGGCGTCCTTTCGGGCCCCTTTCGCCCTTGCGGCAATGTATTCTTCCGTCGTAAGAGCGGAAATCTTCTCCGCCACTGCCGACGTGATGAACAGGTTGATGGAAACGCCATCGCGCCGGGCAATCTCCTTGAGGTGCCGGTGGATCGAGTTCGGCAATCGTAGATTTAGCGCGCTCATTTCGACTCTTTCAGTATTTCCGCAGGTGCGACAACCCGCACCCCAAAGGCAGATGCCTGAGCGAAGTCCTTGGTATTGTGGGTAACGATATCGGCCCCTCCCGCCGCCACAGCCAATTCGAGGACGTGGTCGTCCTTGGGGTCGGCGAGCTGTGGCCGCCACAGGAAGTGGATTGGCCGGCATTCCCCATGAAAACACAGGGCATCGAGGATGTCGTCAACGTCGGACTCCGACAATCCGAGCAACTTCTTACTGCGAATGAGTACCTCTTCGTACTCAAATACCAATGCGGTAGACAAAATGGGCACGACACGAGCGCAGTCAATCATGCGGAGTATCCGGTAGGATGCACCCGTGGCCGAGTACAGCCCTGCATACAACACGTTCGTATCGATGACGGCCCTGTATGCTTCCATTACGTTATGATACCATATACGGCACCACTGAGCAATGCGTAATTTCGGGGGGCACGTGAAGCAACGGGAAACCGCACGTTTCCCTTTCGGCCCCCAGACGCAAACCACCCCACCTAAGCTATGGCCAAACGGCCCCATGGCGAAGGGGCCCAAAGGATGAACGGGTGAACGTTAAAGGGGGTGAACGGGTTGAAAAAAACCGGCCTGGACTTATGTGGCGAAGTCGCTAAGCTATGGCACCCCGTACCCTGCGCCTCCAGGGGTCGTGGGAAGGGTGCCTTCTCGAGTGGCCGCCGCCGGGCTACCCCAAGAAGCCGCTGCCTTTCCACGGTGCCCCTCCGAACGCCCCCAAGGAAGGGGTTCGTTCGGAACGGATCACAGCCGGGGGCGGAAAGGAGTCTGCCCGATGTCGCGAACAGTCGCATCCCTCGCCCTTGCATTCCTCTTGGCCGGCTGCCAAGGCTCGACGTCTCAGGGACCGGTCGATCCGTTCCTCGGGCCAACGCGGGTCCCGCCGCCGCCGACGGGCTCGGTCGATACGCCCCCGCCCGACTCCTACTATCAGTCGCCTCCCCAGCATGTACCCCCGCAGCACGTGCCCCCTCACCCTGGCGGTGCGCACTCCGCTCACCCGTCGCCAGCGATGTCGGCTCAGCACGATGGGCGTTGGCCGGCCCAGTCCGGCGCCGCCCTGCCGTCGGAGGGCTGGTCGGCCACCCCCAACTTTTCCGGAGCGACCCTGGTCTCCGAAGCGGCCACCCCCGACATGCGGCCACAGCAGGATCCCCAAGCCGCCGCCGCAGCCACGGTCAATCGGGAGCCGATCGTCCGCATTCTGGAGCCCCCGGCCCGCGCGGCACCCCCTCCCAGCCCAACTTCCCACTCGTCGACTCCCGCCCGGGTCGTGAATATCGTAAACTTACCTAAGGTAGACGGCGCTGCCGCCTCGGGTTTCCGGACGGTATCGGCGACCGAGGCAGGCGATTCAGCCGGCGCGGTCGTGCCGGCCGTTGCCGAGCAGCCCGCCGGAACGTTCGCGCCCGCGGCCGGGCAGTACGGCTTCGATCCGTCGTATGCGTGGCTTCGCGGCAAGCTGGAGTACTCGCAGGTCGACCGCCGATGGAAGCTTCGGTACATCCCCCTCGACGGTCCGACCGACGAGTACGGCGGCAGCGTGGTCATCGCGAACGAGGCCGCCCTGGCCGGGTGCGAGCGGAGCGATTTTGTGGCTGTGCGAGGCCGCGTGACCCGTTCGCATAGCGGGCACGGCTTCGCCCCGTTGTACGAGGTGACGGCCCTCGAACGACTGAGCCGATAGGTAAGCGATTTCCCTTGACGAGTAACCTTCCACAATCCGTGCGCTCGCCGCTCGGGGCCGTCCTTGGCGGTCCGAACCGCTGGCGGCTTGCCCGCTGGGCGGCGCTGGTGGCCCGAATCGGCGACTTGGAGCCCGAGCTGAAGGCGCTCGACGACCACCAGCTCCGCAAGCGGAGCCTCGCGCTGCGCTACCGGGCCAAGAGCGGCGAGCCGTTGCGCCGGTTGCTGGTCGAAGGCTACGCGCTGGTGCGCGAGGCGGCGCGGCGCACCATCGACATGCGGCACTTCGACGTGCAGCTTCTGGGCGGCATTGCCATGTTCCACCGGTCCATCGTCGAGATGCA
>SKJM01000564.1 GCA_007122045.1 Planctomycetales bacterium
GAGCAACTCGAGGCGTTGCAGCTTGCGCGGCTGCGCGACCTGCTGGGCGCGGCCTACGCGCACACGCCCTATTGGCGCGAGGTGATGGACCGCGCGGGCGTGCGGCCGGAGGCGCTCGCCTCACCGGCCGACCTGCGCCGGCTGCCGCTGCTGGAGAAGGAGACGATCCGCACGAGGCGCGAGGAGATGGCCTGGCGGGGCGCCGCCCGCCGCACCTGGCGGGGGCGCACCGGCGGCTCGACGGCCACGCCCATCGAGTTCTACACCAGTGCGCTGCGCGAGGCGCACATCAGCGCCGCCCGCATCCGCGGCCATAGTTGGCTGGGTATGCAGAAGGGGGAGCGCGAGATGTACTTCTGGGGCTCGCCGGTGGAAATCACCAAGCAGGACACGCTCAAGTCGGCCCGCGATCGGCTCATCGGCGACGGCTTCACCGACGGGTTCCACCTGTCCGAGCGCGACGTGCCCCGGCTCATAGACGCCTGGCGGCGGTTCCGGCCGAAGTGCATCTTCTGCTATCCCTCCAGCATGGTCTTCGTCGTACGCACCGCGCGGCGCCGGGGTATCGATCTGACGGGTTTGAAGCGGTGCGGGCTGGCGATGGTCGTCACCACGGCGGAGATCCTCGGCCCGGTGCGGGAAGAGATTGCCGGTGCACTCGGCGTGCCCGTGTACGATTCGTACGGGCTGCGCGAAGTGGGGCTGGTGGGCCACGAGTGCCGCCACCAGACAATGCACGCCACCGAGGAGCAGTTCATCCTGGAGACCATCGATCCGGCAACGCTCGAACCGGCCGAAGGCGAGGGCGAACTGGTCGTCACGAGCCTCATCTCGCATCCGATGCCCATGATCCGCTACCGCACCGGCGATCTGGTGACGCTGGACCCCACGCCGTGCCGGTGCGGGCGGACGCTACAAGGCGTACGCCTCAGCGGAGGGCGCGCCGTCGACTTCCTGGTCACGAGCACCGGCATGTGGCTTTCCGGCGGCGCGTTCGTGTGGCTGCTGCGCGACGTGCCCGGATTGCTCAAGCTCCAGGCCCAACAGGAACGCATCGGGCATATCCGGCTTCTGGTGGTGCCGGGCGAAGACTTCCACCCCGCCGGCGAGCAGATGCTGCGGGAGGGCCTCCGCAAGTGGCTGCGATGCGACGACCAGATCGAGATCTGCGAGGTGGCCGATATCCCGGCATGTCCCTCCGGCAAACACCGGCTGGTCGTCAGCCGCGTGGCCGAGCAGATGCGGCGGGAGAAGGGGGCGGGGTAAGCGTTTGCGTAACCATTCCCGGGGACTGTCCCAATTTTCGCGGCGGAGGCGGCATTTTCCTGGATAACGCTGTTTCGCCGCGAAAATGGGACTGTCCCCTTCGGCCGGCAAGGGGACCGGTTCCCAGCCGGCCCCGCCGGAAAGAGGGCAGTTACCGCTTTTGCACGTATAATTGAGGAAAGAAGCCGTTCCCCGACGGACTTGGCCCGTTCTATCATGATGAATCCGCCGCCAACCCGAATTGTCACCTGCACCCGCCTCGAAGACGTCGAGGTGATCGACTGCTGTCGCCGGGTGCTCGGGCAGGCGTGCCGCGATCCGGTCCGGTACGACCCGGCCTGGCTTTCGGTCCTGCGTCGGGGGCTGCGGCACGAACCGTTTCTGCTGTTGGCCATGCAGGATGGCCGTCCGGTGGGCTCGCTGCCGCTGGCGCTGGTCCGGAGCCTGCTGTTCGGCCGGTTTCTGGTGAGCTTGCCCTACGTGAACCTGGCGGGCGTGGTCGCCGAGAATACGGAAGCCATGGCCGCTCTGATCGATCGGGCCGTCGAGTTGGCCGACGAATTGGACGTCCAGTACCTGGAATTGCGGCACGAGACGCTGCTGAAGCATCCCTCGCTGAACCACTACTCGACGACAAAAGTGAATATGCGGCTGAAGTTGCCCGAGACGGTCGAGAAACTCTGGAAGCAATTTCCGGCCAAGGCGCGCAATCAGGTTCGCAAGGGCGAAAAGCAGCAGTTCACGGTCCATTGGGGGGGCGAGCCGCTGCTGGCCGATTTCTACGACGTCTTCAGCCGCAACATGCGCGACCTGGGCACGCCGGTGTTCGGCCGACGGCTGTTCGAGGCCATCCTCAGCGAGTTCCCCGAAACGGCCGAGTTGTGCGTCGTTCGGGCGGAAAGCCGGCCGGTGGCCGGGGCGCTGCTCGTGCACGGCCAGGGCACCACCGAGGTGCCCAGCGCCAGTTCCCTGCGGGCCTTCGGCTCGTTGAACGCGAACGACTGGATGTACTGGCAGCTCATGCAGCGGGCGGTGGCCCGGGGGCAGCGCACCTTCGATTTCGGCCGCACCACCATGGACAGCAGCACGTACGTGTTCAAGAAGAAGTGGGGGTCGAAGCCGGTCCCCGCCTTCTGGCAATACTACGTGCGCAAGGGCAGCACGACCGAAATGCGGATCGAAAGCGGCCGCTACGACCGGATGATCCGCCTCTGGCAGCGCCTGCCCCTGTGGCTGACGCTCCGGCTGGGCCCGCTGATCGTGCGCGGGATTCCGTAGGCGGGGGCGCTCCCCTCAAAAGGGCTGTCGCATTGCATTGCATTATCGCAATGCAATGCTACAATTTACCCTGTGACGGCTTACGAGGTGCCGGAACAATAGGGAAGATAGCTATGGCCAGAAAGAAAATCACCGGTCGAATTCGCCGTCGCGGGCCCGACACGCAAGAAAGCATCCGCTTGCAGGCGATGCGCGACAAGGTGTTCCAGGAGTTCCCGCCGCGCGATCCGCCGCGGCTGCGGCCCGCCACCGAAGGAATTGCCGCCCAGATTCGCGCGACGCGCGAAGCGCAGGGACTCACGTGGTACGCCGTGGCGAAGCGAGCCGGTATCTCCAACCCCAGCACGGTTCGCGACATCGAATACGGCCGCGATACGAAGCTCTCCAGCGTGCAGGCCGTGGCGGAGGCCCTGGGCCTGCGGCTGGAACTGACGGAAGTCTAATGGAAATCCGCCCCGTGCCGCACGCACGTCGGGACGGCGATTGAGGGCACGCAGCAGCCGAGTCGCCTCGGCCGCTGCAATGCGATGCCTTGGTACGGGGCGCCGCTACTGAGAATACTGTGCCAGGCCGGCCAAGATGTCGTCCTGTTCGGCGCGGGCGATCTCGTCGATGTCGGCTCGGGCACGGAAGAAGGCGTCGATCACTTCGGGGTCCCACTGGTGGCCGGCACCGCCTCGAAAGATGCCGTCGATCTTCTCGCCCGGCATCCCCTTCCGGTAGGGGCGGTCCGACCCCATGGCGTCGAACGAATCGGCCACGGCGACAATGCGGGCGGCCCGCGGGATGGCGTCGGACTGGAGGCGATTGGGGTATCCTCGCCCGTCCCATGCCTCGTGGTGGTGCAGGACGATGGGCAGAACGTCGCCCAGCTTGCCCAGGTCGCGGAGAATTTTGTGCCCGATTTCCGGGTGCTTCTTGATGTGCTCGTACTCGGCGTCGGTCAGCTTGCCCGGCTTGCGCAACACCTCGTCGTCCACGCCGATCTTGCCAATGTCGTGGAGCAGACCGGCCAGGTAGATGGTATTGAGCGGCTCGCCGGCCACGCCCAGGTCTTCGGCCAGCCGAACGGCCACGCGGGCCACCCGATCGCTGTGACCGCACGTGTACGGATCTTTCGCGTCGATGGCCGACGTCAGGGCGCGCACCACCCCGGTAAGCAGTTCGGCCTGTTGCCGGTACAACTCGTTGTTGCCGCTGTGGATACCCAGGATGGCTGCGACCGAGCTGAGCAGGTTGGCTTCGATGGTGCCGAATTCGCCATCGGCGGCGTGGTTCAACGCCGCCAGCCACCCGAACAGATTGTCGCCCTCGGACAGCGCGACCAGGATCACCTGCCGGACCTGCGGCAGCAAGCTATCCGGCCGGTTGGCCGGGGCGTTGTTCACCACCAGCGGACGCCCCGCGGCAGTAGGTTGGAGCAGCCCGATCATTTGATCGAATTGGCCGATGTCCAGGGGGCACTCGCCGTGGGTCAGCAGGACCGGCGCCGTACGCACGTGGTGACCGACCGGTTCATCGCTGGGCTCGCGCAGGGCGGTCAGGTACATGGCCATCCCGCTGGCTGGCAGCACCTCGCCGAGCCATTCCAGGGCAACGCGGCCGAGATCTTCATCGCGCTCGGAAATTCGCAGGTTCTGCGTGAGTCGATATAGCAGGCTGATTTCTTCGTAGGTGCCGGCCAGGTTCGCCGAAAGACTCGCAGCTTCCCCTTCGAGTTCGCCAAGACGCGTCTGCGCCGCGATCTGCGTTTGCACAAGCTGGGCAAGACGCTCCAGCACTTCGGCCGGGCAGGGCGTTTGCCGGGCCGCCCACAGGGTGGCCGTTTGCGGATCCAGCCCGAGAAACTCGGCCGCCTGCGCCAGGTCTTCCCGCAGCGATACCCTGCGGCCGACGAACGTTCCCACGCATACCAGCGTATTGCCGTCTGGCGTCGGCAAGGGGAAGGCGAGGGTGAGGAAAGGGTCCTCGTCGTCGAGAAACTCGGGACGGCCGCGGCGGGCCACCTCGCGGCACAGTTCGGCGCGCAGCCCCCAATCGC
>SKJM01000559.1 GCA_007122045.1 Planctomycetales bacterium
AGGGTCGAGGTCGAACCGCGGCGTCTGGCAGGAGCACCGCGGGCCGCCCAGGTGCCGCGACGTGCCCCGGCGCGAGGGCATCGGGGCCAGGCCGTACCACGTCCACTCGACTCCCTCGGCGCCGACCGAGCCCCGGCCCGTCCGCCAGTCGGGCGCCCAATTGCTGTGCCGGCCGCCGACGTTGGGGGCGAAATACGGGCCGTCTTCCTCGAACACCAGCCGCCCGCCCTCCGGGCGGAACTTTACCAGCGAGCCGTACTGCTCGACGTACCACGGGGCCGGTTCGGGGGGCAATTGGCCGGGCGCCGTCCCCCAATCGGCCGGCGGCTCCGGCGGCGGCGGCAGGTGGCCGCCGGGAAAGATGGAGAACCATTCCGGCAGCAACCGGCCCGCCGGCTTCATGTGCACGCCCACGTAAATGTGCCCGCTGCGCCCCACCCGAATGCCGCCGACCGGCACGGCGGTTTGCACGATACCGGGCTGCAACAGCGTCCCGTCGGGACCGATGCGGCTGACCCGGCCGTCCCGCCAACTCCGGTGGCTTTCGTGATGCAGCACGTAGAAGCTGCCGTCGGGGCCGGCGGCCAGCCCGCGCGAGTGCATGAAACCCTGCGGCAAGTCGGCGGCCACCTCGTGGGGCGCCCGTTCGTTGGCCCGGCGCCCCGGCCAGGGGAGCGGATTGCCCCGGCGGTCGAACCGGAAGAGGCTCTCGTGGCCGGTCTGGTGGAGCAGGGTGTCGCCGTCGGAGGCGAACGCGATCTCGCCCCAGTCGGCGCCGCGCATCCGGTGGCCGTTGGGAAACGCAATGCGGCCGCGGTACTCGCCCGTCCGGCCGTCGTAACGCTGCGCCGCAAGTTTGCCAACAAGCACCTCGTCGCGGAGCGGGTCGGCGGCGATATCGAGATAGCCGACCGGGACGGCGCCTTCCGGCACGCGGTCGCGGATGGGGTACTGCTGCGGCCCGAAGGAATCGCCCCGGTCGACCACCCGCATCGCGTCGCCATTGCCCCAACTCAACGGGCCCAGCCACAGGACGGCCTCGTCGCGCGAGTCGTCGAGGCAGAACAGGGTCTTCACCGGGCTGGTCGGCAGGTCCAGGACGGCCGACGGCGCCGTGGCCTCGATGCCGTCGAACTTCAGCAGCCGCTTGCCCTCGTGCCAATTGTGGCCCTGCGCCCAGCGGGCCTCGCTGTGGTTGCGTTCCGGGTCGGGCCGGATGGTCAGGACGTATACGGCGCCGGTCCGGCGGTGGACGGCCACCTGGTCGGGGTGGTCGACGGGCATCTGCCCGAGACGCCGGCCGGCCGGCGAGAACACCGCGATTTGCCCGGCGGCGTTGTCGGCCACGTACAGGTTGCCTTCCCCGTCCACGGCCAGCCCGCGCGGTTCGACCAGGCCGTGCGGTTCCCCCCCGGGCGTGCCGGCATCGCCCAGGAAGACCTCCGGCTCGCCCTGCGCGCCCCAGGTGGTGCGGGTGACCACGGGCACGGGCACGCCCGCGTCGCGATAGCCGGCGGCGTAGATGGTCGTCCCGTCCGGCGACAAGGCCAACATGAGGTACGCCCCGCCGCGCCACTCGCTGCGGGCGATGAGCGGGCCGAGATAGTCGGCGCCCACGCTGCCGTCGGCCCCCAGCACGACGACCCGCCGTTCGGCGTGGCTGAACCCGTAGGGCCCGTCGCCCATCGGCGCGTTCGTGGTGACCAGTTTTCCGTCGGGGCGGACAACGAGGCTCTGCCGCGGCGCCGCGCCCGACTGGGGATAAAAGCTGTGGTTGCCGCCGTGGTACACCAGCGGGACGCTCGTGCCGTCGGCCAGTTGGATCTGCTCGACGCCGGCAAGGCGGTCCGGCGGCAGGCCGGCCGGATAGGGCATGATCTGGCGGCGGTAGCGGCCCTCGCGGTCGAAGCTCTTGATCTCCATTCCCGGGTAATGCTGGTTCGGCGCCGCCCACGTGGACATGACGAACAGATTGCCCTGCGGGTCGCACCCCAGCCCGACCGGCGTACCCTGGTTCTCGGCCGACGCGCCGAGGAAGCGGTCGAAGCGGGGCCGCAGGCCCACGCGCACGCGGGCCTGGAAGGGACCTCCGGCAGCCGGCCGTCCCGCGTCGTCGTTGCTGTCCCAAGCGATCGCCTGCGTGAGTCCCGGCTCCAGCGGCGCCGGCGGACGATGGTTCCCGCCCAAGGCGCCGGCCGCCAGGTGGCGCACCACGCGGCCGTCGGCATCGAGGACCGCCACCTCCACGTCGGTGGCCTCGCGGACCTGGAAGCGGATGACGACCTGCCCGCCGACCACCTCGGCGGTCGGTTCGCTGGTGAAGTGTGCCCGCGCGGAACCGCCGGCGGCCATCGCCGCCGCGACCGCGCACGCGGCCAGTACGCCTTGCACCGGAATTCGCCGTTTCATCGCTGTGCCCTCGCAAAAAGACGGTGTGTGTTTCGGCCAGTAGATGAATAATCCGCGCTTACGCGACCTCGTTCCACCCTACATGAATAATCCGCTTTAGCGTGCTGGGGGTCGCGCATCCTCGGTTCGCACGCTAAAGCGTGAACTCCAACAGGCCGCAACCGCAAGCCCATTCCTGCACCCACGCCACCGTCACCCTACACCCCGGCCACGGCGGAAGCAACCACCCGGCGCGGAATTTCCACCGCCCCGGGGCTGTTGCGGCGGTCAGGAACCGTCCGTGGTGAACACCGTCAGGCCGGCGGTCTTGGGCCGCCCCGGCAGAACGAGGCTGGCGGCGTAGCCGACCAGCACGCAGCCGGCCACGCCCGCCACCGGGTACAGGAAGAAATGGATGTGCGGCCGGGCCAGGTACAGCAGGCCGGCGCTGGCCACGGCGCCCACCAGGGCACCGGCCCCGTTGGCGCGCCGCGTGAACAGGCCCAGCATGAACAGGCCCGCCAGGCCGCCTACAAACAGGCCGATGATCCCCTGGAACAGGTCCCACAGCGAATGGACGCCGGCCCGCGCCAGGGCCAGCGCCGTGAGCGTGCCGAACGCGCCCAGGGCCACGGTCAGCGCGCGGGCAAGGATCAGCCGGGCGCGGTCCGAGGAGCGCCGGTGGAGCCGCCCGTAGAAGTCGGTCACCAGGACGGTGGCCGTGCTGTGCATCGAGCTGTCCATGCTGCTCATGGCCGCGGCGAAGATGGCCGCGATAATCAGCCCGGATATGCCCGCCGGCAACTGCTGCGCCACGAACAGCGGCACCAGCCCGTCCATGTCGACCGCGGGGCTGAGCCGTTCCGGATGCAGCTTGTAATACACGTACAGGGCCGTGCCGAACGAGAACGCGATCAACGCCCAGGGGATCGACACGGCCACGAAGCCCCACAGCGCCCGGACCGACCGACTGCCGCGCGTCCGAGGTGGTCATGTAGCGCTGTACGCTGGACTGGTCGGAGGTGAGCGTGGCCAGCCGGGTGAAGATGTTCCCCAACACGATGATCCACAGCGAGGCCACGGCGATGTCGGCATGGAGCGGGCCGAAGGAGAACTTGCCGTCGGCCGCGGCCACTTCGAGGAACCCGGCCGGGCCGCCGTCGACACCGGCCAGCACCACCCCCACGCACCACAGGGCACCGCCCACCAGCACCACCGCTTGCAGCACGTCGGTCCACACCACCGCCTCGATGCCGCCGGCCACCGTATACACCGTACACAGCACGCCCATGGTCAGAATGCACAGGCGGTGGTCCAGCCCGGTCACCGCGGCCAGGGCCAGCGCGGGCAGGTACAGCACGACGGCCATCCGGCCAAGCTGCATGAAGCTGTACGCCGCCGAGCCGAACATCCGCACCGGCAGATTGAACCGGGCTTCGAGGTACTCGTACGCGCTGGTGACGTTCAACCGCCGGAACAGCGGGATGTACACCGCGGCCACCACGGGCACGACCAGGAACCAGGTGAGCACGCCGGCGAAGTAGGCCCAGTCGGTGGCGAAGCTTTTCGCCGGGATGGCCATGAACCCGATGGAACTGACCTGCGTGGCCATCAGGCTCAGTCCGGCGGCCCACCAGGGAATCTTCTGCCCGCCCAGGAAGAACTGCGCCGTCGATCCTTCGCGCCGCGCGAAGTAGAAGCCCATGGCCACCAGCAGCGCCAGGTAGAGGGCCAGGGCGGTGAAGTCGAGCCCGCCCAGCCGGCGCCGGGCCCGGCGGAGCGATGCCCGATAGACGGCCGGGCTGTCTTCCCGGCCGGGAGCGGTGCCGACAACGGCCAGTTCGCCCGACCACGGCGTTGCCGCGGCGCCCGCCGGCGCGTCGGCGCCCGGGCGGGTCCAGGTGTCGGTAATCGTGTGGTAGCCGAGCATCGGCCGGCCGAACAGTGCCACGTGGGTCTGCCCCACGGCGGCGGCGGGCCGGACGGCGGGCGGGCCGGGAAGGGGCGCGAGCGCGTGCCAGCGCCCGCCGGCGAGATCGAACCGGTAGGCGTCGGCCAGCGGCTGCCCGCGTTCATCGGCGCCGCCGAACAGGAACAGGCCCGTCCGCTCGCCGTCGCTTTGGGCCACCAGGGCCGCGCTTTGGCGCGCCGGGCCGGGCACTTCCAGCAGCGGTTCCCAGCGGCGCGCCGGCGGCG
>SKJM01000176.1 GCA_007122045.1 Planctomycetales bacterium
CGTCGGGATGGAAGCGGCCCATCCGGCCGGGGAAGGAATGCACCGGTTCCGGAACGGTCAGGTCCCAGAGGACCAGCCGTGCCCAGTCCCGATAGGGCGGCGGTAACGGTTCGCATTTTGTCAACAGCCGCGTGCCGTCGGGTGAAATGTCGATGAACTCTACGGAATCGGCAATCCGGTGCGGCAACGGCAGCGGGAGCGTTTCGCCCGCGGGGCTGCGCAGGATGCCCGACGCCGGCCGGTCCGAGGGTGAGTCGTCGCCGGCAGGCTTGTCGCGGACGTTGGGAATCCACACCTGCCAACCGCCGGGCGTGAGGAACAGACGATCGCCGCGACCGGCGGGCAGCGCCGGCGCGAGCACCGTGGCGTCGACCGGTTGGAGTTCACGCTTTAGCATGTCGGATTCCGTTTGGCGGTACACCCGAAGTTCGTTGTCGGCCGACACGACCACGTCATCCCCGACGAACCACGCCGCCCGGGCATTTTCGCGAACGATCCGGACCGGCTGCCGCGTGGGAATGTCCCATTCGACGACGCGGCCGGAGCCGACGGTGAGTAGGCGGCGGCCGTCGGCGCGGAAGGCCGTCCAGCGTGTTTCGGCGGGCGTTGGAAAGATGCGTTCCACGCGGCCGGCCTCGACGTCCCACCAAATGGCCTGCCGGTCGTACGCGCCCGACAGCAGCCGCAAGCTGTCGGGCGAGAAGCGGAGGGAGATGACGTGGCCGCGATGCCCGGCGGGCAATTCGCGCAAGGCGCCGCCCGCGTCGACCTCGCCCACCCACACCGTGTAGTCGTAGCAGCCGGCGGCCACGCGGCGTCCGTCGGGGCTCAGCGCCGCCGCCATGACGTCCGAGGGCGGAGGGTCGAACTCGGCAATCCTCCGGCCGGCTGGCACGTCCCACACCCGCAGCGGACCGCCGCCGGAAGCCGTTAGCACGCGCCGGCCGTCGCCGCTGAAGGCCACGGCCAGCGTACGGCCGCCGCCGACATCCATCGCGTCCAGTGCCAGGCCGGTTGCGGCGTCCCACAACACGGCCGTCGCGCCGTGCGCGGTGAGCAGCCGGTTGGTTTCGGCGTGGTAGTCGACGGGTCCTATGGCGGCGTCGAGCCCCCACCGCTGGACGAACGGCGCCGGCGCGTCGGCGGCCGGTTCCGCCGATTTTGCGGCAGTGGCACTTGCAGCCGCCATTGCCAGAACCGACGCCGAGAGGAGCGTGGAAAAGCAGGCTCTTGCGCGTCCAGGTGCAGCACCGTCCGGCGCGTGGGTGAACCCGGCTGCTGAGGCAGCCGAAACCACCCATCCTACGCCACTGGTAAAGCATTTCGCAGTCATCGTATCGCCCACCGTGTGGGAGGAAGATGAGGCATCCAACGATTACGCCAATTCTACCCGCCGGCGATCGGGCTCACAACCGTCATGCTCATCTTCGACACTTGGAAATTGCAAGTACTTGCGCCACCGTGACTTACGCGCATAGAATCAGGGCGTGGCACCAGGAATGACGCTCGGTGGGTGGGAACGTGCATGGCTACGATGCCTTGATTTGCTGGACGGTTGGCGGCGACGCGACGCCAGCCGCCGCGAATACCCGGCCGCACACGCCTTGGGCCTCGCTGCGCAGGAGGAAACGCTTCCCGTCCTGATCCACCTCGGCCTGGTGGAGGCTGACCAAGTGGCGAGTTATGTCGCCCCACTCGAGTTTTTCGCCGCTGGCGACCAGTCGGTCGTCCAGTTCCTTGCGCAATACGAGCGCCAGAAACGAGCAGAACACGTGCCCACGAATGGTCGCATCGCACTTGTGCCAGATCGTGCGGGTTTCCAGCAGCGACTTCATCGAGCGGAAGACGTGCTCGACCACCCACAGTTGCTTGTATTTCAACGCCACCTCGGCGGCCGATAGGTCGGTGTTCGTACGCAGCACCCATTTCCCGTCGTACCGGGCGTCTTCCTTGATCTTCTTCTCGTCGACCTGGAACTTCGAGCCGCTGCCCGAGAGGTACTTGCGGAAGCCGCGGTTGCCCACCAGCGACTTGTCGCCCCGCTTCAGTTGCTCCCGCAGAGAAGCCACGATCGCCTCCCGGTCGTGGGCATCCTTGCGGGCCTCCTCTTCGTTGACACACACCGGTGCAGCACGGTCAAGAAGAGGGCCCGTTCGACAGGGAACCGGAACTTGCGTCCGCGAAGCAGCCGCTGGAGCACCGCCTTACACCCGGTCTGCTGCCAAAGTCGCTCGAAGATCATGGCCGGTCCGACGGAGCGGGTGCGCACTTCGGTCGTCTCTCCGCGTCGATGCGCGGCCAGCAGCAGGACCGATTCGCAAAACTTGGCCCCGGAACGGAGCAGGCCTTCCAGGCGTCCGTTCTCGCGGAGTTGATCGAGTCGGCCGAGGGTGGCGACAACCCGTTGTTTGCTCTCGCCACTTTCCCAGCGGTTCTCGACGACTTGCAGGTAGGTGCGGCTTCCCGATTTCTTCTGGCGAAACAACATGGCGGCCTCCGTGTCAGGACACCATGATTCTACCAGCATCTATCAGCACATCAAGGCGACAATTTCACGCGCGTGGCACCATGCGCATCGGTCGAGACAGCGTCCAACCCTCAAAACATAGTGGTTTTTCGCCCCAATGCATCGGGAAAGCGGAGGCAACTGTAGAAGAAAAGCTATACTTGTCCGCTACCTGACGATCCGAGACAATTGAAGTTCCTCTAAACCCCGTTCCTCAAACCACTTACAAATCTAGCGCCGAAGGAGTGCATCATGTTGGGCACGCTAAAGCGTGAACTCCAACGTTAAGTCGGCAACCGTTTTCGGGCCTTTCAGGCGTCATGCAGTAAAGGGCGATCTTTTCGCGACGGGCGGCGGCGGGCCGGCTCGGCGGAGGCGTATCGGGCGATGGCCGGAAGCGGATGCACGCCGTCCTCCGCCCGCCGCACCAGCCGCAACGCCTCGAACAACTCGATCGTCTGCTCGACCAACTCCACTTCGGCCCCCGGCTCGGCGGCCGCCTTGCGCCAATGGGTCCGATGCTCCTTGATCAGCTTCGACAGGTGCCGCTGGAGCGCGGCGTAGCCGACCGTGACGGTCCGGTCGCGGCGAACGTGCTGCGCCAGGAACTCGGCCAGCAGCAGGGCGACGTGGCCGTCGGTGCCTTCCTCGGGCAGGCCGGCGTCGGTCAGGTCGCCCCGGTCGTCGACCATCGCGATGCCCTCGGCGCGAACCTCGGGCACCAGGCCCGTCCCCTCCTCGATCTCGCGCAACACGTGCCCTCGCTGCGTGGCCAGGTAGGCCGACTCCTCCTCGCTCAGTTCTTCGTTGTAGACGACCGGGTCGTCGAGCAGGCTTCGCACGAGGCGGGACCGCACGCGGCGATTGCGGCCCTCCTCCGTCTCGGGCAGGGTTTCCTCGGCAATGGCCGCCAGCCGCGCGTCGAACTCCTCGGCGTCGACGGTGGACGGCCCGCGGCGCACGTTCAACAGCGCGCTGAGCAGCGGGCGGTGGATCGTGTACAGCACGTCGCCGCGTTCGGCGAGGAACTGCCCCTCGTCGCCGTGGACCCGGCGGAGCACCTGCAAGTCGAGCAGCAGGCGGGCCACCTGCACCAGATCGCGCCGCTCGTCCCGGCTGGTCAAGTCGAACCGGATGCCCGCCGCGGCCAGGGCCGGATCGCCGTGGACCAGCTCCAGCACCCGGTTGGCCAGGTTGCCCAGCGTGTTCTGCCGTTCCGACCGCTCCAGTGCGGCCAGGAACAGGCAGAAGAGCACGTACCGCCGGCGGGAGAACGGCAGGCCGGTCTTCACGTCGCGCGCCGGGCGCGTGGGGTCGGAAAGCGTGGCCGGCGTCTTGCGCAGCCGCGCGAACTCGGCGTCGACCTGCACGCTCCAGGCCGGGTGCCGCGCAAACCAGCGCCGCAGCCAATCGGCATGGCGACGCACCAGCAGGAACTCGGCCGCGTGGGGGCCGGCCGCCGTCAGCAGCGGATACCGCAGCAGGGCCCGCACCGCGCGCTGCCGCTCGTCGATGGTGGCCGACTCGACGCGCTCGTGGAGCGGCGCGCGCGCCGGCGGCGCCTGGCGGCCGGGGGTCGACGTGTCGGGCGATTGCGGCACGGTCATCCTCCCGCCGCGGCCGGCGCGTGCGTATCGGCAATCGCCACCACGTGATCGCGCCCCAGGAAAGTGCCCTCCGGCGTGACGATGGTGGCCGTCAGGCCGTCGTCGCACGGGGCCAGGTGGATGCGCAGCGCGCCGTCGGCCGACTGGGCCTCGACGGCCTCGCCCGGGTGCGTTTGCCGCGCCAGGGCCTCGCCCAGCAGGTGCAGGAACAGGCGGAACTCGTCGGGGTTCAGCTCGCCCAGGTCGGAAAGGCGCACCGGCCGGCCGGTAGCGAGCCGCTGCCGCGCGGCGGCCGCCTGTTCGGCCTCCAGGCGGGCCAATTCCGACAGCCGCGACTTGCCCCGGCTGAAGTCGACGATGCGGCCCGGCGGGCCGCGGTGCGTGTAGTGCCCCGTGGCCCGCAGCCGCGGCGCGATGCGCAGCGGCGGCGCGGCCAGCCAACTCGTCTTCGGCGA
>SKJM01000301.1 GCA_007122045.1 Planctomycetales bacterium
GGTTCCGCTCCGCGCGCCGGCGGACCAGTTCGACCGTCTCGCCCAGCAGGCGCTCGAGATCGACGGGACGCTTTTCCGGCCGGGGAGGCCGGGCGAAGTCGAGGAACGTCTGCACGGCTTCCTCCAGACGCGTCATCTCCTGTTTGAGCACGTCCAGGTCGCGGGCGGTCAACTCCTCCGGCGCGTCGGCCAGTTGGAGGATCGTCTTCACCGAGGTGAGCGGATTGCGCAGCTCGTGGGCCAGCCCCGCCGCCATCTGACCCAGCGCCGCAAGCTGCTCGGCGCGCAGCATTTCGCGCTGGCTCTCCTGGAGCCGCTCGACCACCATCGACACCCGCTCGGACACTGTCTGCAGGATCGACTCGAGGTCGTCGAACCCGGGGTCGGCGGAAACCGAGATCGGCCCGACCACCTTGTCGAGCTTGCCCGCCGTGTGCCGCAGCGGAAGCGACAGCCGGACGATAATGCGGTTGACGCGCCGGGCGATGGCCAGTCCGGCCAGCAGGCCGGCCACGCCGCCGCAGGTGCCCAGCAGGAGCAGGCCGAACATCAACTGGTTGGCCCGGGCCTCGTTGCGCTCGGTGTGGTCGGCAAGCTGTGCTTCGTGGAGCTGGATGTACTGCTTCGTGTAGGCGAGGATCTGGTCGGGAATGACCTCATCGGCCAGCCGGCCGGCGATGGCCGCCAGCTCGTCGTCGCCGCCCGACGCCGCCCGTTCGAACCCCACTGCGAACCGCTCGTAACCCCGCCCGATGGCGTCGACCAATTGCTCTTCGCGCGACGTGGCCGCCAGCTTCCGCGCGCGGTTCAACCGGCGCGCCCCCCGCGGGAGCAGTCCGGAAATCTCTTCCAGGTGCCGCTGATTGCCGGTGCCCAGGAACCGCTTCAGCCGGTACCGCAGTTCGTGGGCAACGGCTTCGAATTCTTCCACCGCGCGGATACTGGAGACGTTTTGCGACAGGATGTCGCTGCTGCGCCGGTGCAGGCGGTGGACCTGCCACGCGCTGAGTACGCCGGCGCCGAGCAGCACCACCCCGACGGCAATGACCGGCAGGGTCGTTCTTCGCATCAAGTCGCCGCTCACGTGTCTGCCACCTCGGTCGGCTGTCCAACTTCTGGTCATCATTGTTCATCAACGCTACAGGGATGCTACCGGAATTGAGTTTGCCGGGTCAACAGCTATCGCATTGTTTCACATGCGGCCCTTCGGAAACAAGTCGCGCCCACGGCGCCGTTTCGCCGCGGAAGCGTCTCGCCGGCGTCTCAACCGCCGGGAAACAGCAAGAATGATGCCTCTTACGCCCAATGGCACGGATGTTGCAACCGCCTACCGCGAAAAGGCCGCGTTGCGAAATCGCGGCAAGTTAGACACGCTGCGAAAAGGAGGAAATCATGAAGTTTCTCGTGACATCACTGCTGGTGGCGGGGGTGGCGTTCTGGGCGAGCGGCTGTGACGCGCCCCCCGCGGAACCCGACGCTCCCCCTCCGCCGGACCCGATGGAACAGCCGGCGCCCGACGCGCCGGCCGATTGGGACCAGCCC
This sequence comes from Planctomycetales bacterium, assembly GCA_007122045.1. GTDB lineage: Bacteria > Planctomycetota > Planctomycetia > Pirellulales > Thermoguttaceae > PWXP01. The sequence continues at coordinate 1,543 of SKJM01000301.1, forward strand.
GTCGAGCCGGAAGCCTGGGACCAAGGCGCGGCACCCGACGTTGGGGACGAACCGGCGTTCGGCGCTCCGCAAGCGTGGGACGAGCCACAGGAAGTTCCCGCTCCCGGTGAGCCGGTGGAACAGCCGGCGTTTGGTGAGCCGCAGGCCTGGGATGAGCCGCAGGCAATTCCTGCTCCCGCCGATGCGGACGAGCAACCGGCGCCGGGCCAGCCGCCCGCCTGGGACGAGCCTGCCGAAGCACCGGACTTCGAGCCGGCCCCGGCCGACGAGACCGACCCCTTCGGCGCGGCCGACGAGCCCGCGATGCCCACCCCCGCCGATCCGGACGAGCAACCGGCGTTCGGCCAGCCGCCCGCCTGGGACACACCGCAGGAAGCGGCGCCGGACCTCCAAGAGGAACCGCCGATAATCCCTCAGCCGGACGAAGGCGAAGACATCGGAGAACCGGCGTTTTCCACGCCCGGACTGGAACCGGAAATGATCGAGAACTAGTCCCGGAGACGGGCGAACGGGACGCCCTCCGGGACCTCAATGAACCCGATAATCAACAAGAAAGGACTGTGACGATGACGAGGAAATGGATTGCCCGCGGCGCGCTGACCGGATCGTTGTTGTTCGCTGCTTCGGCAGTACTGGCGCAACAACAGTTTCCACCGCCGCAGCAACAACCCCCGGGCCAACCGCCGCCCCGGCAGGACGCTCCGGGCCAGCCGGTGCCGCCTCCGCAGCAACCCCCGGGCCAACCCGCGCCGCCGCGACAGCCGCAGCCGCCGCAACAGCCGCAACCGGTGCCGCACCAACCGGCCGCACCGCCGCAGGACGTGGTCGCGACGGTCAATGACGAGCCGATCACCCGCGCGGAACTCGACGCCAAGGTACAGGAGCAGGCTCAAGGACGGCAATTGGACCCGCAAGCGGCCGAGCAATTGCGCAAGCAGGCGCTGAACCTGTTGATCGAGAGCCGGCTGATCGAAGAGTACGTTTTGGAAGAAGGGCCGGATGTCGAACCCGAGGAGGTGCAATCGACCATCCGCCGCGTCGAACAGCAATTGGCGCAGCAGAATGTCGATTTGCAGCAGTTCCTGGCCATGCAAGGCTATACGGAAGATACCTTTACCAAGCGTATCGAGGGCTCGCTGGCCTGGCAGAAGTACCAGCAGCAGCAGATGACGCCAAACGCCCTGGAAGCGTTCTTCCAACAGAACGCCGATCACTTCCGCGCCGACAGCTTCGAAGAGGCGCAGCAGGAGGTCGTGCAGGCATATGCCACGTCGCTATGGCGCGGCATCGTCCGCCAGATGCAGCCCGAGGCCGACATCGAAATCGCCGGGCCGGCCGGCGCCGCGAGGCCCCAACAACCCAGGCCACCCGTCCCGGTACCGCAGCAATAGGCGGCGGGGCGGGTGGAGCCCCCCTTCGCGCATTATTCCGCCAGGTTCAAGAGATATTCCAACGGGCCAACGATTCCGTTTGGCCGAAGGCAGGGCCTTCAGCCATAATCGGAATCGGACGGCCCGTTTCTCAATGTGGCTGGCTGAAAGGGGCACCCGTCGTCTTTCGGGTCGAATAGCGGGCCGAGGCAATTTCGGGTATGCTACCGGTGTGTTGCCGCCTGCGAGACGGGCAACCGTTCCTGGGCCCGGTGGGTCTGGTCCCCTTCCCGACTGAAGGGCGACAGCCCCGTTTTGGCAGCCCGATAGCGTCATCCTGGAGGAATACCTCGGTGTTTGACCCCTACCGCAAGTGGCTTGGCATTCCCCAATGGGAGCAGCCGCCCAACCACTACCGACTGCTGGGGATCAATCTGTTCGAAAACGACCCCGACGTGATCGAAACCGCCGCCGACCGGCAGATGGGTCACATTCGCAACTACCAGGCGGGCAAGCATTCGGAATGGTCCCAGCGCCTGCTCAACGAGCTGTCCGCTGCGCGCATTTGCCTCCTCAACCCGGAAAAGAAAAACGCCTACGACGAAAAGCTCCGGGCCGATCTGGCCGTCCGCCGCGGCGACGCCGTGCTGGCCGGGCCGCCGTTCAGTTTTTTCGTGCGCGGCGCGGGCCGGTACTTCGGGGTCGTCGCACGGCAGTTGTGGCTCAGCCGGATCGTCCTGCCCAAGGCGTACGCGGCCTTGGGCCAAGACATCGTGTGCCACGGCCGCTACCGCGACCGCATGCCCGAGTTGTACGCCCGGCTGGAGGAGGTGACCCAACGTCTGGCCGAACTCCGGGCTGCCCCGACGCCTCAGGCAACCGAGACACCGGAAACGCCGGAAACGCCCGCAACGCCCGCAACCCCCGGAAAGCCCGAAACGTCCGAAACGCGCGAGCCGGCCACCACGGCCGGAACGCCCGCAACGCCGGAGGCGCCCGACGCGCCCGGAATGGCGGAAACGGCGGAAATGCCGGAAGAATCCGCCGGCGCAACGCCGCCCGCCGCGCGCGAACCGGCGGAGCGGGTGTCCGCAGTGAAGCGGGCGGCGCGCTGGCTGGCGATCAGGGCCAAGTTGGCCTATCTCTCCACCCGCGAGGCGGCGATCCTGCGGGAAATCGCGCGCACGGCGTGGCGCGTCGATTACGAGCGGACAGGTCCGGTCGAACTGACGACCCCCGTGCGCGAGGCGCTGACGGGAATCGAGGAATGCCGAGCCGAGGTCAGAACGCTCTCGGAAATTCCCCCCGACCAGTGGCTCAGCCCCAAGCGCCTCGCCTGGATCGTCCTGGCCGTCCTGGGCCTGATCGCAATGCTGTACCTCCTGATCCGGTGGGTACTCTGACGCCGCGTGCAGGCCGGGAGGGGGGGAATTCGACGGATCGGGCAGCCGCCCAAAGCCGGAACTGTAGCCCGTCCACCTTGTCGGCCACCTTGCACGTGGTAGAATCGATCATCCGGCGATTCGTCCGGTTGTGAACGCCGTAGCGAGTGTCGTCGCCCCCCGGCGTGTTGCCCGGGCGGGTGGCGTTGTTCGGCCCGTGATGCTGGCGAGACTAAAATGGGGGAGTCGGGTTCAACAGAAA
>SKJM01000807.1 GCA_007122045.1 Planctomycetales bacterium
CATCCCCGGCCCGACCTGCGCCGCGACGGGTGGAAGAACCTCAACGGCCCGTGGCGGTTCTGCTTCGATCCCGGCGACCGCGGCCTTCACGAACAGTGGCCGGAAGGCGGGGGGCCGTTCGACCGCCGCATCACCGTCCCGTTTCCCTGGGAGAGCCGGCTGTCGGGCATTGACGGCGCGTCGGGTGGGCCGATCGGCTGGTATCGTCGCACGGTACGCGTGCCGGAGTCATGGCGCGGCGGGCAGGTGTGGTTGTGCTTCGGCGGGGTGCGGGGCGAAGCCCGCGTTTGGGTAAACGGCCGACCGGTCGGCCGGCAGGAGGGCGGGGCCGGCCCAGTCGCGATGGACATTACCGATTTCGCCCCACCCGGCAGCGAGGCCCGGCTCGACGTCCGCGTTTGCACTGCCGCCGATTCCGGGCCGCCGGCGGTCGGGACTTCCCCCGCCGAGTTCCCCCCCAGCAGCGGCATCTGGCAGACCGTGTGGCTGGAATCGCGTCCGCCGGTGCACGTGGCCGGCTTGCGGGTGGCGCCGGGCCGGGCGGGTGGCCGTTGGGTCGTCGAGGTCGAGGTCGAATTGGCCGGCCCCGGCGGCCCGGCCGAGGTGGCGCTCCGCTCGCCCGACCCAACGGTCGGCGCCCACCAGGCCACCGTGCCCATGGAAGCGGGTGGCGGCGCGCTGCACGTCCTGCTGGAGGTCGCCCGGCCGAAACCATGGTCGCCGGACCGGCCGCACGTGTACGACCTGGAGGTGTCGGTTGCAGACCGGCAGCGACGGCGCGACCGCGTGCGCACGTACTTCGCCCTGCGCACCATCGCCCGCGGCGCGTACGGCAACGCGCAGCACGCGGGCATCCTGCTCAACGGCGAGCCGCTGTACCTGCGCGGGGCGGTCGATCCGTCGCTCAACGCCGAGGGCCTGGTCACGGCGCCGAGCGACGAGTTCCTGCGCCGCGACATCGAATTGGCCCGCCAGTTGGGCCTGAACCTGCTGAAAGTGCGCGGCGAGGCGCCCGAGCCGCGCCGGCAATACTGGGCCGATAAGTTGGGGGTACTGCTGTGGCGGACCGTTCCCCTCGAGGTGAACGCCTGGCAGTTCGCCATCGACGATTATTGGATCGCCCGCGAGCATATCGGTCGGGTCGTTGCGCGTCCCCGGCCGGCCCCGGCGCCGGCCCGCGCCGACCAGCGGGCGCGGGGAACCGCACCCCTGGTGTGTGGGCCGTTTACCGCCCTACCGCCCGAGGGCGGCGACGTCTCCTGGGCGCTGCGCTTCCTGATTACCCAGCTCCGGCGGCATTCGGCCATTCAAGGGCACATCGTCGGCTCGTTTTACGACGTGCCGGGACGGCGCGACGGGCTGCTCCGCTTCGACCGTTCCGTCAAGGCGTTCGGCTACGACGCCTTCGTACCCGGCATGACGCTCGCGGATCTCCATCGCTGCGACTTCATCGGGTTCGACGCCCCGCCGATCATCGAGGCCGCGCCCGGCGAGGAACTGACCCTCACCCTGTTCGCCGGCCATTACTCCAGCAAACCTGGCCCCGCGACGCTTCGCTGGCAGGTGGTGGGGACCGACGATTTCGGTCGGCCCGTGGCCGGCCCATCGCACACGCGCGAGGTATCGTGGCGGCGCGGCTCGGTCGCCTACCAGGCGCCGCTCCGGGTGCGCGTGCCGGAGGGGGCGCCGCTGGTCGGCGCGCTCACCGCCGAGCTGCTCGACGCCCAAGGAGACCGCATCGCCGCGAACTACGTGAACCTGATTGCCGACCGGGCCGCGGCAATCGACTTCACCGGCGGGCTGAATCCGCCCGAGCCGCTCCGGCCGTCGGTCGAGGTGCTCGCGCCGCGGCTGGTGGCCGTGCGCATCCCGCCGGGCGAACCGGCCGCCCACCAGGGCGACGAGGCCAACCGGGAGTGGCTCGACGCCGAGCAGGGGCTCTCCGTCTTCGGCGGCCACGAGGTCGAGTACCGCGTGGCGCTGCCCGGGTTCGTCCGCGAGGCCATCCCCGCGCAAATGGTGCTCATGGCCGAGTTGGCCGCCTACACGGTTGCCGACGAGGCCGGCCCGCACACCGCGCAGGCGGGCAGCGTGGGCGTCTACCTTTGGGACCACGAACTCTGGCAAATTCCCCTGCCCGGCGACCCGGCCGACTCGCGCGGCGTCCTGTCGCATCATGCACGCTTCCGCCAAGGCAATTACGGCGAACTGGTGCGCCGGCGGGTGGACCTGACGCACTTGCCGGCCCTGCGCGAAAAGATGTACACCACCGAATCGTTCCCCCTGGTGTTCCGAGCCGAAGGGCCGCGTTCCGGCGTGCTCGTCTACGGCCGCCGCCTGGGCCGGTACATGGTCGATCCAACGCTCATCATCCAGACGGCCCGGCCACTCGAACGCCCGGTCGGTTTCGTCTCGTACGATCCGGTGGCCGGCGACCGGCTGCTGGACGGCAATTAGGACGCGCTCGGGAATAACTCGTGCAGGGTTCCGGGACGCAGGAATGGGCCTGTCGTTGGAGTTCACGCTTCAGCGTGCGAACGGCAAAGTTGATCACTCACTTTCCAGACCACATTCCAAGGCAGGCCAACGCCTGTGCTGTCAACATCGAAAGATCCTGCACGACCAGATGCGCTCCCCGGCCAAGAAAGGCTTGCTTGCGTGTCATCGAGGTCGGTGCGGCCACAATGAGTGCCATCCCTGCGAGGTGCGCCGCGGCTACGCCGGCATCCGTATCCTCCACGGCCATCGCTTCCGGCGGCGCTACGCCAAGCCTGTCGCAAGCGACCTCGTAAAACCGATCCTTGCCCTGCCCGGCAACCTCTGCGTCGCCTTCACAGACGATCGCGGCGAACGCGTCCGGGCCGAGGCCGATACGACGGAGATGCGCAAGGGTTGCCTCGCGACCGGTTCGGGTGACAAGGCCCGCTGCCAGTCCCGCATCGCAAACATTTTGCAGGAATGCCAGGGTTTGCGGAATGGCCGGGGCTGTGTTCTTCGTCTCTTCGTACCCGACGGCCCGGTCAAAGGCGATGGCCTTCCATGGCGCCAGCCGACCTTTGGGATCATATCCGTCGCGGATCGAAGCCAGCAGGGCCGCCGGCGTTTGGGGCAAAGCAGGATCGGCATTCCCGATACATTGCTCGATCGATTCCATTCTCCGCGAGGCCTCGTCATGGAGGCCGAACTGCGTGAGAATCCACTCACAAACCTCGCGGCGCCCCTTCCCGACGGGATGCATACCGATATAGTCTTCTTCGGCAACAGCGACCTTTCCGGCATAGGGGCCCCGCGGATCGGACAAGGCCCGGTAGTAACTGAGCGTTTTCAGCCGCTCGGTGTCGACGAACACGCCGTCGAAATCGAATACCACGGCTTTGATCCGCTTGCTCGACCGGGGTTGGGTTGGCTGCGTGTCTCCCGCCGCGCTGCGGCATGTAGAAACCTGAACGCTGCGACTGTCCTGCTCAATCAGTCGCTCGATGTCTGCTCGGGCATCCTGCGTGGCTTCCGACGCGGTCATCCCTCGTTCGGCGCATATTTCGTCGAAAGTCTGATCGAACTCGATGGCTGCGCGCAAGGCCGTGGGCGCGTGCCAGTTGAAAACCGTTTGGCGGTAGCCTTGTGCCTTGGGTACGAGCGATTCAGCGACAAACCAGTCGCCAAGAATGGTGACGTTGCCGTCGCGGGCACGTTGGCTCACCACGACCTGGCACTTGTCGGGCGGCATCGTTTCCAGGAATTGGCGGAGGGTTTCGAGGCGGACCCGGCGCACGTCGGGACCTCGTTTCGAAAGGTCGATATGCGGCCAAATAATCAAGCGGCAGCCTGCCTGGGCAACATGACGCTCGAGGGCCTGCCGCTCGGCCCGCTGGCAAAGGTGCAGATAGTCGCCCCGCACGTTGTTGCCGTCCCGTTTCTGCCAGACCACGTGCTGAATGTCGTTGTCCGGCAGGCAGAACGACGAGAATGCCCCGCACTGGCGTAGCCTCGCGTAGTGTCCCAACTGGCGCACACGATTGGCACATTCGGCCAGTCGCGAGGCACGCTCCTCCGGCCAGTCGGCAACCTGTACCATGTCTTGCGGCGACGGCGACTGAGGCACCACCAGGCTGCGCACGTGCTCCACCGTCAGAAGCTCTTCGAGATTCGAGAGGTCGTCAGGGACCGGGATGGCCTGAAGCTGCGCCACCATGGCCTGCGGGATATCCGCGCTCGTAGTGACCAGGGGCAGAATGGGAATGCTTTTCGCCATGGCGTAGCCGGTTTCCTGGTGAACCCACGGGCGTTTCTGGGCCGACGCCGTAATGAGGGGCATGAAAACGTGCGCATGCGAGATCAGCCCTTTGATGGCATCGGTGAACGGCGTACCCACGCTGATGTCGCGGTCGCAAAGCACGCACAGCTTCTTGTCCTCCAAGAACGCCTTCAGTACCTGGAAGAGGTTCTTGTCGTCATGCGAGTAACTGAGGAACACTCGTATTTCGGAGTCGGTTGTCATGTGGCACCTTTCCACTTCGAATTTACCCGCGTTCGGAAAGCAAGCGTGA
>SKJM01000520.1 GCA_007122045.1 Planctomycetales bacterium
CGGCCCCACGACGTCTTGGCATACGGGCCGTGAACCCCGAAAGGTAGGTGGAAGGTGACCCTCCCCCGACGTGAAGTCGGGGGCTTCGGGGGTGAGCGCGGTGCGGCTGTAGGCTGAAGGTGAGGCTCCCCCGACGTGAAGTCGGGGGCTTCCGCGCCGGGGTTGGGCGGGCCGCGCTAGGCGTTCCCCGCCCGCGTTCCCCGCTCGCCCCCCCCTTGACCTGCCAGTTTCTCATGGCGTATGCTCGTAGACGCCGCCGTACGTAGGATATTGGATGATGCTCAGCCCTGAACAATTACGGGCATTGATGGCCAATCTTGAGTCGGATCGCGTCGAAAGAACGACCTCGACGAAGAACACCGACAAGTTCGGCGAGGCCATCTGCGCCTTTGCCAACGACTTCCCAAATCACAGGCAACCGGTTCAATCCTATCCGGTCGCGGAATCGGCTTGGCGAGAGACGAACGAAGTCGATTATCCGGCGGTGGCGATTCGGGAACTGCTGTGGAACGCGGTCATGCACCGATCCTACGAGTCGAATGCGCCGGTGCGGTTCTACTGGTACGACGACCGGATCGAAATCCAGAACCCGGGCGGCCTGTACGGAATGGTTTCACCCGAGAACTTCCCAAGGCAGACCGACTACCGCAACCCGGTCGTTTCCGAGGCGATGGCAACGCTGGGGTACGTGAACGCATTCGGGCGCGGCGTGATCCGGGCGCGGCTTGATGTACCTGGCCCAGGAATCGCTCAAGCCGATGTTCCACCTCAAGGCCGCCGACGGTGCGCTGGGCGGCCACGCGTACGCCGTGCAGGACTGCTACGCAGACTTCCAATCCCTCGCCACGACCATGGCCGCCCGCTGCGGCGATCTCGACGAAGGCTTCGCCCAGGTGCGCTGCGGCGATTACGGCGAGGGACGGTCCCAATTTTCGCGGCGGACAGGTTACGCCCGTTTCATTCGGCCCCTGCGGGAAACGCCAGGCCGGCCAGGCGGAGGCGTTGCACTTCGGCCAGCGTGGTCACGCCGGCCTCGGCCTTCTCCATCGCGTCGGCCAGGAAATGCTTGTGGCTTCGCGAGGCGAGGCTGCTGCGCACGTCGCGCTCGGTGGCGCCGTCCAGCAGGCGGTGGTAGTCGCCGTCGTCGAGCTGCCACACCTCGAACACTCCGGTTTGCCCGAAATAGCCGCTCTGCCGGCAGTGGTCGCAGCCGACCGGCTCCCAACTCCGTTCGGGAAGGGCGACCTGGATGACGTCGAACCAGCGCTTCTGCGCGTCGGTCGGCGACGTCGCGCGGCGGCACTTCGCACACAGCTTGCGAACAAGCCTTTGCGCCACGACCATCGACAGGGTGGTGGCGATGTCCCGGTCGCTTAATCCGTAATAGCGCAGGCTGGTCACCGCGCCCGCCGCGTCGCGCGAGTGGAGGGTCGCCAGGATGGTCCGTCCCAGCGCGGCCGCGCCGTAGGCCGCCAAGGCCGTACTCGGGTCCCGCAGTTCACCAACGAGGATCACGTCGGGATTGTGCCGGGCCAGGGCCCTGATGCCCCGGGCGAACGTCAGGTCGTGTTCTTCGTCGACCTGCACCTGGTTGATTCCATCGACATTGTATTCGATGGGGTCCTCGAGCGTGCTGACGCTGCACGTCTGCAACTTCAGTGCGTGGAGCAGGGCGTACAGCGTGGTGGTCTTGCCGCTCCCGACGGGCCCCGCCACCAGGAACATGCCGCCGAGGCTCGTGAACCAATGCTGCACGCGGCGGAGGTTTCGATCGCACAGTCCGAGTTCATCGATGCCGTACGCCAGTTGGCGCGGATCCAGCACGCGCAGGGTCAGCTTCTGCCCGTGCAGACACGGGATGAAGGCAAGGCGCAAGTCGACCTCGCCCGCTTCGTGCTGAAAGGCGAACCGCGCTTCGCCGGCGTCAAATTGGGCCACCGGGTCAATGCCGCCCAGGGTCTTCAGTTGGTTGATGAGCCGGTGCCCCTGCTGCGGTGGCAGGACGGCGGCGTCGCGCATGGCGCCGTCGATGCGCAGCCGCACGTTAAGTCCCCGGCTATCCGGGTCGAGATGCACGTCGGTCGCCCGCTCGCGGATGGCGTCGCGGAGGATCGCATGGGCGGCGCCCGGAGCATCTGGCGGGTCTTCCTGCTCTTTTCCTGCGCCCAGCGATTCGAGCAATTGGCTCGCCAATTCCGGATGGACGGATCGTTCGCGCTTGTTCGAAGCCGGATCGCGCGTTTCCAGGCGCTTCTCGCCTTGTGGCATAACGCTTATTTCCTTCATCGTAATCTTGATCCGTACCCCATTGTAACGCCCGTGCGGCCTGACAACCACGGGGATGCCCCGCCCAAAGATGCCCCGCCCAAAGCGCCCGCGAGGCCGTACTTGCGGGGGGGCTCCATTAGCCGAAAGTGCGAGGGTAAATTGCCGATCTCGCCGGGTACATTTTGGTCTATCGCTCGGCGGAACGCGCCTACCGCCGGTACAGGTCGCCCTCGGCCGCGGCGGTTTCGACCTGCCGGAGGAGCGCGAGGCTTTCGGGGTGTGCCGGCTCGAGGGCCAGCGCCTGCCGGGCCGTCGCGGCGGCGCCGGCCGGGCGGCCGGCCTTCAGTTCGGCCTCGGCCAAGTGGGCGAGCACCTCGGCCGAAGCGGGATGGTGCACCAGCGCGGCCTGGTACGCCCGCACCGCGTCGTCGTACCGGCCCAGGGCCACGTAGGCGAATCCCTGGAGCACCAGCACGTCGTGCGGCTCCTCGCCGGGCAGGTACGTGTCGGCCAGGGTGTGCAGCGTGCCCAACGCCCGCTGCGGCTGGTTCAGGTGGCGGTACAGCTCGGCGGTCATCATCAGCAGGTCGCGGTCGTCGGGGGCCAGGGCCAGGGCGCGGTGGCAATCGGCCAGCGCGCGGCGAGGCTGGCCGAGGGCGCGCATGACGCGGGCGCGGGCCGCCCAGGCGGCCGGCAGCTTGGGGTTCCGGTCGATCGCCTCGGCGGCGTTCCGCCGGGCCGCGTCCACGTCGCCGGCGACAAGCTGCATTTCGGCCAGGCGGACGCGAACCAAGGCGTCGTCGGGGGTGAGCCGCACGGCCTCGTTCATCTGCACGATGGCCTGCCCCTGGTTGCCCGACTGCCACAGCGCCTCGGCGTAATGCCGCCGGGCGTCGGGGTCGATGGGGCTGGTGCGGACGGCCTCGGCTAGCGCCTGTTTCGCCTGCGCCGGATGGCCCTGCTCCAACGCGGCCACGCCCCGCTGGGTAAGCTGGCGGCTGGTGGCGAGCGACTCGGGCACGGGGCCCTCGTTGCCCGACAACCGGCAGCCCAGCGCGAGCAGGGCGGGAAGTGCCAGCAGCCATCCCAGATTATGTTTTCCCATTTTTCTCCTTCCCCCTTTCTCCCCCTGGTTTCAGCACTTCCGTGGACGCGCCGTTGGCGGCCAGGTCAGTCGGCCTCGCGGCGCGCCCGGTCCGGCCGGGGGTTGGTAATCTGCTCGATGATCCACCGGTCGACGTCGGCCAGCATTTGCGGGCTGAGTTCCTGGCCGCAGGAGTAGCGGCGCACCGCGATCGGCACACCCGCCGTGTGCAGCAGCCGCTCGTTGTCGCCCACGAGTTCCGGGTGGAAGGTGGGGCTTTGGTTGCCGGCGGCCAGCAGGACGGGCAGCCGCCGCACCTCGGCGAAGTTGCCCAAGGGGGTCCCCCCGGTCGGCAGCGGGCCGCCCAGCGAAGCCACGCCGGCGAGCCGGGACGGATGCGCCAGGGCAACCCGAAGGGCCATGGTGCCGCCGGAGTCGAACCCGGCCAGGAAGACGCGACCGGAATGCACGTGGTATTTCGCGCGGGCCGTGTCGATGGCGTCGAACACCCGATGCTCCGCCAGCGCAATGTGCCGCTCGGTTTGCCGCCAATCGTACCCGCAGGCGTCCTCGGCGTCGTGCCACGTGCCGCGCGGGGCGACGGCCACGTAATTGCGCATGCTCACCAGCGGCATGACGCGCAGCAACTGCCGCTCGCCGGCCCCCGGCCCATGGAGCCAGACGACCAGCGGGTACGCGTAGCCCGGCTCATAGTGCATGGGAGCGAACACGGCGCAGGCCGTCGGGCCGGCCGGCTCGCAGTACCGGCCGGATTCGATTGTCAGCGGCACTTGGGCCAGACTGGGGGAAGCAGGGTGGGTTGAGGGAGATATGTAGTCCATATAAAGGGAGTGCTTCGGGGGCCCAACTGGTGGAAAACGAGACAGCCATTCAGGACGTCCGCCCCGTATGGGAAGAGAACCTGCGACTGTACCGAAAATGCGGGGGTCGCGTCAACTGCCAAATATTTTTGTGGCCGTTCCGTTTCTGGGTACGGGGCGGCGTGGAGCGCGTGGGTGAACCCGGCTGCTGAGACAGCCGAAACCACCCACCCTACGTAGCTGGGTGCGGGGCGGCGTGGAGCGCGTGGGTGAACCCGGCTGCTGAGACAGCCGGAACCACCCACCCTACGTAGCTGGGTGCGGGGCGGCGTGGAGCGCGTGGGTGAACCCGGCTGCTGAGACAGCCGGAACC
>SKJM01000160.1 GCA_007122045.1 Planctomycetales bacterium
GCGCACAAGGCTGCCGGCGGAATCACTTCCGTTTACCGTCAAATAGGTACTGCAGCCGAACATGTATTTCGCGCTGTGCTTCAAGACACGCTTGGCCAGTCCGCGGAGGAGAGCAACTGGTCCTATACTGTGCCGACAACGACGGGGATGGTTCGCACGCTATCGCTGGACGGACGAATTTCGCTTGCTGCCGTCCGGAATTCGGAACGCGAGGCATTGGTCAAGAACTGGATTCGGCAGGCCGCAAGAAGGGTGGCTCTTCCCGCCAAGGCTTCGCGAAGGATCAAGGGTGTTGTCTTTGAGTGTCGGCAGGGCTACAAGAGCAAGGACTCAAAGCGCCCAACTGCCGATGTAGCCAACGCATCGAACGCCTATGCCCATGACTACATACCATGCGTCATGTTGTTCTCCCTACAAATTGATTCGGACGTAGCAGAACGATATACCAGGGCGCAGTGGTTGCTCCTCACTGGAAGCCTTCAGGGAACGTCGCTGGATTCTACCTATGTCTTCTGCCGCGAAGTGCTCGGTTACGATTTAGCTGCATTTTTTGAACGGAACCGGAATGCGATCAAAGAACAGGTAGAGGAAGTCTTCAAAGGATTACTGAACGGATGACACACGCATTTGTGAGTCGAAAAGACCATCTTACATTCCGCGGCAACGTCAAGCAAGGCAGGCACGGTTGGTTACGGCTCACGCCTGCCTATTCGCTTCACGTTGTCGAAGACATATTGCGCGACGCATCGGCGGATGATTTCGCCTTGGATCCGTTTTCAGGAACAGCAACGACTCCTCTCGCGTCTGCCGTCCACGGCACGCCATGCCATGCGTTGGACATTAACCCATTCTTGATCTGGCTTGGAAATCTTAAGTGTTCCGTGTTTTCCGCGGGCGATCAGGACGACGTGCGGCGTCAGGCTAAGGCAATCATCAGCCGACTCCGAAAGCAAAAGGCGCCTCGCACGGAATGGGTTCCCGACCTGAAGAACATCGAGAAATGGTGGGATGCTCCCATCCTGCAGTCGCTTTCCCGACTGTATAAGGAGATAAGCAGACATACCGACGGCATCGTGGGAGACCTGCTCAAAGTCTGCTTCTTGCGCACGATGATAGGTTGTGCGCATGTAAGCTTTAGTCATCAGTCCATGTCCTTCAAACAACGGCAGCCCGGCTCGCCCACACTCTTTGAGCATCAGGGGGACGCCGATAGCGTATGGGATTCGTTCTTGACAGAGGCACACCGGATGGCTGATACTCTTCTCGACGAGCAGCCGCAAGCAGACGCCCAAGTGTTCTTCGGCGATTCTCGCTGTGTCAAAGACGGCTTGCCCCGCCGTGGTTACACGCTCGTAATCACGTCACCGCCGTACCCAAACCGAATGAGTTACATTCGAGAGTTGCGGCCGTACATGTACTGGCTTGGCTACTTGACAAACGGCAGACAGGCGGGCGAGTTGGATTGGCAAGCGATTGGCGGCACGTGGGGTTGTGCCACAAGCTTGCTCAACTCTTGGGAAGGAGATGCGGCCATAACAATCCCTTACGACGGATTTGACCGGATCGTCGCTGAGATTTCAAAAGGGCACAAGGCATTAGGGCGATACGTCCACAAGTATTTCGAAGACATGGTATCGCATGTTCTCTCGCTCGCGACCGTTCTCGCACGTGGGGCTCGATGCCATTACATCGTCGGAAATTCCAAGTTTTACGACACGCTCTTGCCGGTTGAGAAGATTTTTGCATCACTATTTGGGCACGCAGGCTTTACGAACGTCCGTATCGAGACGCTCCGAAAACGAACGTCAAGGAAGGAACTATTCGAGTATTGTGTCTATGCAGAAGCCCCTGGCGCTGCAAAGAATGACCTTCACTGAGGCGCGACCCCGTCAACTTGTCCCCGCTACACGCCGACCACCTGCTCCGAAACCTTCCCCTTCCTTGCGCCCACCGACGCGCAGCGGGAGGCGATAGCCGAGGCGGCCCGGGAGTTGGACCGGTTGCGGAACAACTGGCTCAACCCGCCGGAGTGGACACGGGAGGAGCCTGCTCGACGAGTTGGGCGGTGGGTCGCCCTTCACCCACCAGCGCCCAGCGGGAACCGGTTGGCGAGACTGCGGCGGGCACGCTGAAGCGTGAACTCCAACAGGGTCGGCCGGGAATTGAAGTGCAGGCGCGGTCCGGCAATGGCTCCCGGGGCCCGCTTGCCCCACCGCGGCGTGGGTCGCTTCTTGCGATGGCGGCCACCGCCTGCCCGAAGCGGCTAAAGTCCGGCGCCCGGAGCGGACGATAACGGTTGTACCGATTGTAGCGACTCTGGCGATTTGCCCGCCGTCACGCGGGAGAAACGACTGGGGTGTTTAGGGGCTCTGGAAAACTTGTTGAGGTAAACCATGTCGGCGTCGAAAAACCGACGAGGTCGCTGGTCCGCTTTGGCGTTAGGCCTCGGGCTGCTCTGGATGATCGGACTGACCGGCTGCCAGGTCGATGTGGGCGGGCAAACGCTGCCAAGCCCCTACTACCTGCAGGACGACGTGCAGTACTTCCCGGAGGGACCGCAGTTCCCACTGTCGAACGAAGCCGCCGCCATGGCAGCCCGAGCTGAGGAAGAAGCGCTGCTGCGTTAGGCGCGGCTGCTTTGCGTTCATGCCGAACGTGGACCGACGGCCTCCGGCCTGCTCGGGTGGTCGGGCCGCCCTTGGCCCGAGACCGCCGTCGGACACGTTGTTGGGGGGGACGGCAACCCTGCGTTGCCGGCGTCCGAAACCTGCCGCGCCAAGCCGCGCGGCGAGCGGCCGGACGTCGGCAGCGCGGGGAATTTCTGCATGATCGAAGGAACGCCCCATGCCCGAACTCGAACTCTCACAAACCGCGCAGCACTGGGTCGGCGTGGTGCTCATTTGGATCGGGCTGGGCACCGTCGCCGGGCTGGTGGCCCGCGCCCTGCTGCCCGTGCGCGAGCCCGGCGCGGTGGGCACGCTGGTCATCGGCATCCTCGGGAGCACGGCGGGGCTGTGGACTCTTTCGTTGCTGGTTGCCCGGGGGCCGGTCAATCCCATCAGCCCGGTCGGCTTCGTGGCCGCTTGTCTTGGCGCCTTGGTTTTGCTGTTAGGCCACCGAGTTTGCCAGGTGTGGCTGGCCCGGCGCGAACCGGAACAGTGACCCTCACTTCTGCTCACCCACGTCGCGGATTTCGATCAGCCTGTGGGTAACCAGCGCGCCGTCGGACCGGTACTGCTGGGGAGGGGCTCCATTCGCGCGACAGGGTCACCTGGGGTATACTCTGTGTTTCAAAGGGCCCTCGTCGCTGGGGCCGGGTACTGCGGGAAGGAGCTTGCCATGAAAATCGGTCTTGCCGGCTATCAGGGATCGGGAAAGAGTACATTTTTCGAGTGGCTTACCGGCGTGCCGCCCGACCCGGCCAAAGTACACGCCGGGCAGAGCGCCATGGCGACCATTCCCGAACCGCGCCTCGAGCAGCTCGCGGCCGTCTACCAGCCGAAGAAGCTGTCCCCCGCCGCGCTGGAAGTGGTCGATACGCCGGGGCTCAGCCGCACGCACGAGGGGAACGCCCAACGCCTGGCCACGATCCGCGAGGCGGGCTGCCTGGTGCTGGTGGCCGCCGCCTTCGACGGTTCCGACCCGCTGGCCGACCTGCGGTCGTTCGACGAGGACCTCATGCTGGCCGACATGGAGATCGTGGCCGGCCGGATCGGGCGCATCGAGGAGGCCGTCAAGAAGCCGATCCCGCGGAAGGAGCGCGAGAAGCTCGATCACGAACGCGAAACGCTCAAGTTGGTGCTCGAGGCGCTCGAATCGGGCAATCCACTGCGCGAAAGCCACCTGAACGAAGCGCAGCGGAAGGTCACCCGCGCGTTCCGCCTGCTCAGCGAGAAGCCGCGGATGGTCGTGGTCAACACGGCCGACGACGAGGAGCACCCCGAGCGCTTCACCGCCGCCGCGACCGACGAGGTGCCGGTCATGGCCATCCCGGTGGGCCTGGAGCTTGAGTTGGCGCGCATGACGCCGGAAGACCGCGCCGAGTTCGAGCAGGAGATGGGCCTGAAGGGCGTCAACCGCGATCACGTAATCCACACGCTGCTGGACGCCAGCGGGCAGATGCTCTTCTTCACCGTGAGCGAAAAGGAGGTGCGCGCGTGGCTGCTGCGGCGCGGGGCGACCGCGCTCGAAGCGGCCGAGTGCATCCACACCGACCTCGCCCGGGGCTTCATCCGCGCCGAGGTGTTCACCGTGCCCGACCTGGTTCACCACGGCAGCGAGCGCGACCTGAAGGCCGCCGGGCTGGTGCGCCAGGAGCCGAAGGACTATACGGTTCAAGATGGCGACGTCCTGTTTATCAAGTTCAGCGTCTAGTTTTGGAGTGAAATGGAAAGCGGCGTCAAGCCGCCGCACTCCAAGGGGATGGAACGATGAAACGCCGTGAGATGTTGGTTTCCACCGGGGCCGCCGTGCTGGGGTTGGGCGCGCTTCCGTTTCGCCGGACCGCCCGGGGGGCCGAAGCTTCCGATCCGGCCGGCCCGTTCC
>SKJM01000341.1 GCA_007122045.1 Planctomycetales bacterium
AATCTGCCGTGGCAGGCGAACCTTATCGCCCGCGACGCCTTCAACGGTACGCTCCTCTGGAAGGTGCCCATGCGCCACTGGCAGCCCGAGCACGGCGTCGAGGTCGGCCGGGGCGACCGCTGGCAGATGCACCACACCATCCCGCGGCGCCTCATTGCCGAGGGCGACCGCGTGTACGTGACCCTGGGCTTCCTCGATTCGCCCGTCTCGGTGCTCGACGCCGCGACGGGCGACATCCTGGTCGAGGCCCTCGAAGGCACGCAGGGAACCGACGAAATGCTCCTTTCCGACGGCGTGCTGCTGGTGAAAATCCCCAAGGAACTGTCGGTCGGCGCCGCGGCCCGCTTCGGGCGCGACGCCCCCCACGACACCCTGGCGGCCGTCGACGTGGGCACCGGCGAACTTCTGTGGCAGAAAGACCGGGTGCGGGTGATCCCCTACGCCCTGTCGGCGCAGGCCGGAAGGCTGGTGTTCCATAACGTCGAGGAACTGGTGTGCCTCGACCTGCGCACCGGCGAGGAACTGTGGCGTACGCCGAACGACGTGGGCGTAACGGTCGGGGCGGCCAGCACGCTGGTCGTCGACGACGGCGTGGTGCTCTTCCACGGCCACCTGCGACAGGACGGCAAGGAGCGAGGCCTGTTCCTCAGCGCCCTGTCGCTCGACGAAGGCGAACCCCTGTGGCGGCGGCCGGGCGGGCGCGGCCAGGCCGAGGCGTGCGTCCAGCCGACCGACCTGTTCGTGGTCGACGGCACCGTCTGGTGCGGCGGCTTCCTGCGCGGCTTCGACCTGCACACCGGGAAGGTGGTGCAGGAGGTCAAAATCGGCCAACTCATCTCGCCCGGCCACCACGCCCGCTGCCACCGCAGCAAGGCCACCGAGCGGTTCCTCATCTGGCCGAAACGCGGGGCCGAGTTCATCGACCTGGCCGGCGAGGAGCATATGCGGCACGACTGGCTCCGGGCCCCCTGCTTTACGGGCGCCACGCCGGCCAACGGGCTGTTCTACGCGCCGCCCAGCCAATGCTTCTGCTATCCCGGCGTGAAGAAGCCGGGGTTCCTGGCCACCTCGGCGGAACCGGCCGAGCCGTTCGAGCCCAGCGGCGAGGCGCAGCTCCAGCGCGGCCCGGCCTACGGCGAAGCTACGCCCGGTCCCGAGGCGAACGCCGCCGACTGGCCCATGTACCGGCGCGACGGGCTGCGGAGCGGATCGGCCCCGGCGGGCGTGCCGGCCGAACCCGAAACGCTGTGGCAGGTCGACCTGGCCGGCTGGGCCACGCAGCCGGTGGTGGTCGGCGACCGGCTTTGGCTGGCCGAGCGCGACGCCCACCGCATCCGCTGCCTCGACGCCGCCACCGGCGACGACGTGTGGCGCTTCACCGCCGGCGGGCGGATCGACTCGGCGCCCACCTACCACGACGGCCTGCTGCTGTTCGGCAGCCGCGACGGCCGGGTGACCTGCCTGCGCGCCGCCGACGGCGCGTTGGTCTGGCGGTTCCAGGCGGCGCCGCACGCGCAGCGAATCGTCTCGTACGAGCAACTGGAATCGCTCTGGCCCGTGCACGGGAGCGTGCTGGTGCAGGACGGCGTAGCCTACTTCGCCGCCGGGCGGTCGTCGTTCCTCGACGGCGGCATCCTCGTGTACGCGCTCGACGCGGCCACCGGCGAGGTGCTCCACAGCCATCACCTGGAAGGGCCG
Organism: Planctomycetales bacterium; assembly: GCA_007122045.1. Classification (GTDB taxonomy): domain Bacteria; phylum Planctomycetota; class Planctomycetia; order Pirellulales; family Thermoguttaceae; genus PWXP01. The sequence goes on from SKJM01000341.1 coordinate 1,699, forward strand.
TGGCCGAACATCTGGGAGGAGATGGGCGCGCCGTTCGCCATGGAAGGCGCGCTGAACGACCTGATCGTCAGCGACGGGGCCGACCTGTACCTGAAGCGAATCAAGTTCGACGCCCGGCTCGACCGCCTGCCCGTCAAACAGAAAAGCCCCCTGGGCGAATTGGACATGGGCGCGAACCATCTGGTGGCCACGGGCGGGTTCCTCGACGACACGGGCTTCGACCGCCTCTACTGGATGCACAGCCACCGCTGGCCCGGCTTCTACTTCGCCCAGCACGCGCCGAAGAGCGGGCAGCTTGTCGTGTTCGACGAGCGGACCGCCTACGCGGTGAAGTATTTCTACCGCCGATTCCACTGGAGCCCCATCTTCTACCCCGGCGAGGACGGCTACCTGTTGTTCGCTGACGCTATCGACAACCAGCCGGTCTTGGAGAAGCAGGCGTTTCCGCGCGGCATCCCGGGCCACCCCCGCGCGTTCCACGAGCAATATCGCGACATCCTCGCCGCCCAGCCGGAAGTGGAGCCGATCCGCTGGCTGCCCGAGGAGGCGTACAGCGACCCGCACCGGCGCGGCGGGCGGGGCGTGGAGAAGGGTTCCGGATACCAGCGCGCACACCCGCCGAAGTGGCAAACGATGACGCCCTCGCGCATCCGCGCCATGGTACTGGCCGGCGACTCGCTCGTGACGGTCGGCCTGCCCGACGTGGTCGACCCCGACGACCCGCTGGCCTCGTTCGAGGGCCGGCTGGGCTCGTTGCTGAAGGTGTTCTGCACGAAGGACGGTTCCCTGCGCAGTGCGCAAGAGCTTTCCAGTGCCCCCGCGTTCGACGGCCTTTCCACCGCCGCCGGCCGGCTTTACTTGACCACCGAGGATGGGAAGCTGCTGTGCCTGGGGGAGACCGCCGGTCGAGGGCGTCCGCCACGCGAAATGCGACCGGTACTTCCTTAATCATTTTGGAGTCCGCTCATAGTTCCTCCCATGGTGGTGGACTCTTCCAGGTCGACCTGCCTGAATCGTCGGCGGCGTGGTCGGCGGTGGCGGGCGTTGGCCGCACTACTGCTCAAACGCCATCACCTCGACCAGGTGGCGGCCGGGGTTGGCGGAATTGTGCGTCTGGGTGATGCGCAGGTAGCGGATCGGCCGCGGGTCGAAGCGGACGGTGTACCCGGCGGCGGTGGACGGCTCGCGATTGTCGCGCCGGTCGGCCGCCAGGTGCCAGGTTTCGCCGTCGAGCGACGTTTCCACCGTGAACCCGTAGTGCCGCTCGTCGCCGTAATAGCACACCACGACGACACGGCCCACGGTCGTTGGCTCCTCCAAATCGACTTGCCACCAGGCCGTCTCGTGGCCGGTCATCTTCACGTCGGTGGCCCAGTAGGCGCCGGTCGAATCGCTCCAGCCGTCGTTGGCCAGGTGCGGCGGATGCTGCGGCAGGGCGTGCGAGCAGGTGGCCGGCTTGCCCGTGGTGCGGCTCATGGCGTTCGGCCGGAAGGCGTCGGCGTACTTCTCCCACATCCGGCGGGCGACGGCCACACTGTCGCCGCGCGGCTCGGTGGGGTAGGTTTCGCGGCCGTCGGACCACGCCGCCATCCACGGCCGCAGGGAGGCGCGGAAGGCTCGTTCGTCGAACGGCTTGTCCTGGCGGAGTGATTCAGCCAGCGCCGCGAAGAAGCGCTCCCAGCGCGGCCGGTAGTAGCCGCTGATCAGGCCCGACCACTCCTTGGACGCGTAGTCGTCAATCCGCGGTCCTTCGCCCCACAACGTGAGCACGCGGCGGGCATTCCACTCGAGCTTTGCCCGGCCGGCGTCGTCGGTTCCCCACCGCTTGGCGTCTTCCAGCCAGCGGCCGAGGAGGAACTCCGGCCGCGTGGCGAGCAGTTCGTCCATGTCGTCCAGCAGGTCCAGGAATCGCTCGGCCGCCTGCTCGAACGCCGCGGCGTCCTTCTCCTGCCAGGCGGCGACGACCTCGCGGTGCAGGACGGTTGCGTGGTTGGACAACGCCTGCCGGGCCACGTGGACCAGGTCGTAGCGGTAGGTGTCGGCCTCGCCCAGTTCCTCGGCCGAGTCCAGCAGCCGGCGCCACGCTTCAACGACCGCGCGGCTGTGCGGGTGCCCTGCGGGGGTGTTCAGCGACGGCACGCGGTGCACCACCGAGAGGGTGACGGCCCGCCGGGCGTACACCGTGGGCAAAAGCGCCTGCCATGCCTGCAAGGCGCCCTCGCCGGCCCGGCCGTAGCGGTGGACGGCATACTGTTCGATCCACCGGTCCACGTCGGGCGCCTCGTCGCTCCAGGCCATTTCAAACATGAGGTCGAACACCGCCGGGTTGTAGTCCAGGCCCTCGTTGACGAATCCCAGCCCGCTCAGCCGGCCGCGGCCGGGGTCGCTGCGTGCCGCGGGCAGGTCGGCGGCGATCGTCTTCAGCGGCCCGCCGAGGAACATGCGGTTGCCGAAACTGTGAATGTTGCACCACAGCCACGGCTTGCCGAAGAAGGCTTCCGTCTCGCTCCACATGGGCCGAGCTTCGCAGAAGAGGTCGAGGACCACCATGCGGTCGTCGGGCACGGCGTCGAGGAACGCGCGGACCCGCGGGTTGGTCCAGAAGTTGCGATGGAACATGAACGCCCAACCCTGCAACACCCACACGGCTTCCGGGTCGCTGTCGGCCATGCCGCGGTAGATGGCGCGACTGAGCCGCTCGAGGTATTCGAGTTCGCCGCTGGGAGGGGTCATTTCGATGAATGTGTCGGCGGCGTAGAAGTGGTCGGTGCCGAATCGCTTCGCCTGCTCCTCCATCAGCAGCCGGGCGATCTTGGCGAACAGCGGGTCGAGCGGGTCCAGCAGG
>SKJM01000121.1 GCA_007122045.1 Planctomycetales bacterium
CCGGCCGATCCGTACAGTATGGTGCTGATGGCCGGTCCGCTGACCCTGCTGTACTTTGGCGGCATTTTGCTGTGCCACCTCATGCCGAAGGGGAAGAGCCCATTCGACGATTTGGACGAGGAATAGCGCGGCCGTCGAGGCGGAGATAACCCGCAGAATGGGCATTCTTGCCCGTCTTCTCCGCGACGGACAGGAATGTCCTCCTACCGCGGCTTACGATTCCCCTTCTCCAGGGGGTCTTCGCCTGGTGTGCCGTCAGATGGCTTCGCCGCCCCGTTCGCCGGTGCGGATGCGGATGCAGTCTTCCAGCGGCAGGACAAAGATCTTGCCGTCGCCGATCTCGCCCTTCTCGCCGGTTCGCCCGCCCTGAATGATGGCGTCGATGGTGGGTTCGAGGAACTCCTCGTTCACGGCGATCATCAACTGCACTTTGCGCAGCAGGTTCACGGTGAACTCGTGCCCGCGGTACACTTCGGTTTGCCCCCGCTGGCGGCCGAACCCCTGAACGTCCATGACCGTCAGCCGGAACACTTCGACTTCGGCCAGGGCGGCCTTGACGGCCTCCAGGCGGTTGGGCTGGATGACGGCGATAATGAGTTTCATGAAAAAACCTCCTGGGTGGACTGAGCGATGGCACTCATGGTATCGAAATGGGGTTGAGTATGCCAGGATGCGTAACGAGGAAATGCTTTGGAGCAGGGCAACAAGCCCCAAGGTTCTCGGTCAAAGGTCAGGGGAGTCGACCCGGGCGGGGACCTGTTGGGGCCCCGCACCCGGGCCGTTCGGTCGGCGTCGCTTCCAAAACCAGGTTGGTGCCCGCCACCCCGCGCCGTTTCGGATGGCAGGCCCAGTGCGCATCATGGGGTCTCGAAGGCGTCTCGCATGTGGGTATGGACTGCCGCCCCTCCCATGCCGACGGAGCTGCTGGCCACTCCCGAAACGAAGGACGGTGGATAGGCGTAAACGCCATGCTCGGTCAGGTCGAGGCCCTCGATCTCTTCCGCTTCGCTAACCCGCAGACCGACCGTGTTCTTGATGGTCAGGAAGATCAAGAGGCTTACCGGGAAAGCCCAGAGGAACCCGGCAGCGACCCCGATTGCCTGAATGATCAACTGGGTGGGGCCGCCGCCGGCCATCAAGCCCACCTCGCCGTGGAATAACCCCACGGCCAGCGTTCCAAAGGCGCCGCACACGCCATGCACGGAAATCGCGCCGACGGGATCATCGATGCGAATCTTGTCGAAAGCCACGCAGGAGACGACCACAAGGATGCCGGCCAGCAGACCGGTCAGCGCCGCAAAGTGGACCGGCATGACATCGCATCCGGCCGTAATCGCTACGAGACCCGCCAACGCACCGTTCAGGGCGAAGGATGGATCAGGTTTACGGAACAGGACCCAAGACGTAACCATGGCAGCGATGGCGCCCGCGGCTGCCGAAAGGTTCGTCGTGACGGCAATGTACGCAAAGTGGCCATTGCCGATAGCCGTGGTGCTGCCCGGGTTGAACCCGAACCAGCCGAGCCACAAGATGAACACACCCAGGGCAGCCAGGGGGATATTGTGGGCCGAGATGGGCGTAATGCGGCTGCCATCGTATTTTCCGATTCGGGCGCCCAGCACGAGGGTGCCGGCCAGTGCCGCCCAGCCGCCGATCGAATGGACCACGGTGGAGCCGGCGAAGTCGAGAAACCCATTCTCGCCACCGAGCGCGAACCGTTCGTGGACGTTCTCAAGCCAGCCGGCCCCGTTGAACAGCCCTCCCCAGGCCCAACTTCCGAAGATCGGATACACGAACACGGTGATGCCGAGGGTATAGATCAGGTAGCTGGAGAACTTGGTGCGTTCCGCCATGGCCCCGGAGACAATCGTCGCCGCCGTGGCGCAGAACACTGTCTGGAAAATCAGGAATGCCCAGTTGAAGTTGTCTTCTCCGGCGTCGAACAGAAAGTCGCTCGTTCCGAAGAAGCCGTGGTACGAGGCGCCGAACATCAGCCCGAAGCCAACTAACCAAAACGTGAGGCTCCCGATGGAAAAGTCCATCAGGTTCTTCATCATGATGTTGCCGGCGTTCTTGGCTCGCGTGAAGCCGGTCTCGACCATGGCGAATCCGGCCTGCATGAAGAAGACCAGGAAGGCCGCAATACAAACCCACAAGGTGTCGGCGTCCGTTGCAAGTTGAGCGATGGTGGTGGCCTCGTCCAAAGTGGCAATCGGCGCTTCAGCGGCCAAGGCGGCGTGACTCGCGAAAACCACTCCCAGCAGAATCAGCGATCCAAGAGGCCACCGGAGCCAATAGAAACAACACCCGCGCACGTTCATCGCTCACCTCATGGCGTGAAAGGTCACTTGGAATGGCAGACCCGCCGTGAGCGTCCCCAGTCCAGAATAGGGCAGGCTCGTCTCGGGTCGCTATACATCCGAGGTAGGCGGCCGATCGACGGATCACGATGTTCGACCTACACGCCTAAGCAATTCGTGTGCCCAAGCAGGTGCAAGAAAGAGCGGCAGATAGCCTAGAGTCCATGTGCCACTGGCTTTATGGATACCTAAGAGCGAAAAGCCCAGCCGATTTCTTGTGGTTGCCGTCCAAGAATGCCTAAGATTCGCGCGTTAGGTGCATAGCAAGCGCGCTCTCTAGCCTCGTTGCCGCAAGCTAGCGTAGAAGAACGTGGTCGGCTGTGGGAATGCTCAGTAGGTCAGGATCGCGTCGATCGCAAAAGTCATTTGATCCCGGCTTTCGCCGGCGTTGAACGGGAACTCGTTGTTCACCGGGTCGGCTGGGCCGTCGTACCAGTCCCAACGCACCTCGGGCCGGACGACCCAGTTAGGCGTGGGGCGCCATTGCACACCGGCGGTCAGGGCGTAGAAGTCGCCGGCGAAACTGTTGCCGAAGGGCGAGGGGGTGCCGCCCTCCCAGGCCCGGCCTTGCGCCCACGGCATGTTCCCTACCCCCCACACGCGGGTGCCGTGGGCGTCGCGGAGCCACTCCATGCGGAGGCCGGCGCCCCATTTCGGGTTGATGGTGTAGAGCAGATACTGATTGATGCCGTACCATTCGGCCTGCCCGCCGCCGGCGGCCGTGCCGTCCTCCACGCCCAGGTTGTGCTGCAAGATGTACTCGAACCGGTCGGTGAACTTCTGTTTCCACACCAGGCTGGAGGCGAAGCGATTGTGGTCGCCGCCGGGGTCCTGCGGGCCGATCGAGACGGCGTACGCCAGCGAGGTCCGCCCGCTGTACGACGTGTAGTGCAGCCCGCCCATGAAGTCGAGCGTGTCGTTGATGTCTTCCCACATCATCCAGCCGCGATGGAAGCCGGCCCGCAGCAGCCACTGCTCGGTCAGTTGATAATCGGCCATCAGGCCGGTCACCAGCAGCGGTTCGGTGTAGCTCATGGCGTAGGAATGCGAGTAGAACGGGTTGAGCACGGCGGGCACGACTTCGTAGCCGAGAATCCCCGCGAACTTCCCGCCGCGGATCTTCAGGTCGCCGTAGGCCACTTCGAGGTAGGCCTGCGGGAAGAGAAGGCCGTAGGACTGGCCGGCGCCGTTGATCCGGTCTTCGAGTCCGTAGGTCACTCCGTAGCGCCAGTCGGTGCCGTAGGTCATGTCGAAGTGGCCGCCCCAGTCCCAGCCGTAACCGCCGGTGTCGGTGGGCCGGGCGAAGTACAACCATAACTGATTCATCTGGTATTCGCCGTCCCAGTCGTTGGTGGCGATGGGGCCGTTGAATCCGTCGGCCGGATTCCTCGAGTTGAACGTGATGCCCTGCTGGAGCCACCCGCCGGTGCGGATGCCGAGGCTTTCCATCGCCCGCGGTTGCGGGAGGGTCCACGGCTGCGGGCGCGCATTCGCAGCAGCGACGGCCGCCGGAAACCACAGCAGCGCCGCCACGGCAGCGAAAGTTACCAAGCGGGTCCATGCGATCATTGGAATACCCCCTGCAACTCGAATCCTGGTTGTTGCCATGGCGCGCGAGCCGCCGGCGGCGTTCCGGCCCCCGGCGGCTCGCAGCGTTGGTTGACGGAACCTTCCGTCGGACCGGCAGCGTGTTAGAACGTGGCGATCACGTCGAAACCGCCGGAAAACTGGTCGGTGTTGTTGTTGCTGTTAAACGGCGCGCCCTCTCCTTCGAACCAGTCGTATCGCAGTTCGGGACGGACGGTCAGGTTGGCGTGCGGCTTCCAGTTCAAGCCGGCCGTGATCGCGTAGAAGCTGCCGGCGAAACCGTCTTGGCCGGCTGTGTCTTCCACGCGGCGGCCGTCGCGGTCGCGGAACCATTCGAACCGCATCCCCGCGGCCCAGCATGGGTTGATTTGGTACAAGAAGTATTGGTTGATGCCGTACCACCGGGCGCGGTCGTTGTCCGGCCCGATGCCATGGTTGTTGCCCAGATCGTGCTGGAGGACGTAGGTGAACCGTTCGGTAAGGTCCCACTCGAACACGATGCTGTTCATGTACATCCGGCCGTCGTTGTTGATGGAACCGTCGCCGAAGTCGCCGGTGCTGAGCGCCCAGGCCAG
>SKJM01000792.1 GCA_007122045.1 Planctomycetales bacterium
CTGTACGGCCGGCCGGTCGAGGTTGACTTCTTGGCCCGTTTGCGAGACATTATGCGTTTCGCCACCCCGGCCGAACTGGTCGCCCAGATGGACCGCGACGTTGAAGCGATACGCCGCGCGGCCGACCTCGCCGCCCGGTAACCGTTTCCACGGGAGCGTCCCGATTACGCGGCCCGGCGCACCGCCGCCCGAGGCCGCGATAAATCGAGCGTCCCCCCGCATCCCATTAACCCTCGACGCCATGCCCGACTGGTCCCGTTTTGTAGAAATCGTTGCCGCGAACCAGCGGTTCGTCCTCACCTCGCATGTCCGGCCCGACTGCGACGCCCTGGGCAGCGAGCTGGCCCTGGCCGCCGTATTGGAGAGGCTCGGCAAGGACGTCGTCATATCCAACCCCTTCGACGTTCCCCCCAATTACCGATTCCTGGACCCGCTGGGCAAGCTCCGGCAGTTGGGCGTCGGCATCCAGGCCGCGGAACTCGAAGCGCACGAGGTGCTGATCATCCTCGACACGTCGGCCTGGGCACAGCTCGGCGCCATGGGCGACGTGGTGCGCACCACCCGCATGAGAAAACTGGTCGTCGACCACCACGTCAGCGGCGACGACCTGGACGCGGAGGTATGGAAGGACTCGCAGGCCGAGGCCACCGGCCGGTTGGTGGTGGAGGCGGCCGACGCACTGGAGGTCGGCCTGACGCCGGAGATGGCCCAATGGGCCTTCGCGGCGCTGGCCACCGACACCGGCTGGTTCCGCTTCAGTTCGACGTCGGCGGAAACGCTCCGGCTGGCCGGCCGCCTGGCGGCCGCGGGGGCCGATCCCGCCCGCCTGTACAAAGACCTCTACGAGGACGACTCGCTTGGCCGGCTGAAACTCACCGGCCGCGTGCTGGCCAAGGCCGCCTCCGAATTGGACGGCCGCCTGATCTACAGTTGGATCGAATCGAGCGACTTCGAAGCGACCGGCGCCCTGCCGTCGGACAGCGAGGACCTGATCAATATGCTGCTTTCGGTCCGCGGCACGCAAGTGGCCGTCATCCTGGTCGAGCAGCCTCGCGGAGGGTTCAAGGTCAGCTTCCGCAGCCGATGCGAGTTGGATTGCAGCCGGCTCGCGTCGGCGTTCGGCGGGGGAGGCCACAAGAAGGCCGCGGGGGCGTTCCTTGAGGGGGCCCTCGAACCGGTGCGGACGAGGGTTCTCGACGCGGTACGCAATGCCATGCAAGGCTGAGGCGCCCCCCCAAACGAATGCCTCCGGCTTGCCCGGGCGGATCGAACGCAGCCGCGGCGGCCTTGACGGGCCGCCCCATTTGGCTAAAATTACAAATACCTGCAATTTCCACCCGCCAACGCCCGACAAATATTCCTATGGACCGAGCGACACGCAATCGATACGAAACCCGGGCCCAAATTGTCAAGGCCCTGGCCCATCCCGCGCGCTTGCTCATCGTCGACGAACTGTCCCGCCACCCCGAGCGGTGTGTCTGCGAACTGACCGAGTTGGTCGGCTCCGACATGTCCACCGTATCGAGGCACTTGAGCCTCCTGAAGAACGCCGGACTGTTGGAAGACGAGAAGCGCGGCCAGATGGTCTTTTACCGGCTTCGGGCGAAGTGCATTACGAAGTTCTTCGAGTGCATCGAGTCCGTCATCGCCCGCAACACCGAAATCCATGCGGAACTGCGGGTGTAATTTTTTTTCGCCAACTCTTGCATAATACGCCAAACTGCCCATAAGGAGCCCTCTAATGAAACTCGTGCAAGTGCTTGGAGCCGGATGCGCCAAGTGCGAAAAACTCCGGCATAACGCGGAACAGGCCGTCCAACAGGCCGGCGTGGAGGCCACGGTCGAGAAGGTTACCGACATCAACGTGATTACCGGCTTCGGCGTGATGATGACCCCCGCGCTGGCCATCGACGGCGAAGTGAAGGTGGCCGGCCGGGTCCCCTCGCCAGACGAGATTCAGAAGTTCCTCCAGTAACCGCCTCGAAAAGCCGCTCCGGCCCCCCCCCTTCGGCCGCAGGCGGTACGGGAAACGGATTTGCACTCGAGCCGGCACCCTGCCCCGTTGGAGTTCACGCTTCAGCGTGCTGGGTACGGTATGTCATTGATTCACACGCTGAAGTGTGAACTCCAAGCGCACCACTGCGCGCGGATTGCCCACTTGCCCCTTACCACGGAGCCCCCCCTCAGTGAAGATCATCAACCGGAGAACCGCACTGGCATCGCTGGGACTTTTCGGCGGGTCGGCCCTGCTGAGCGGCTGCGGCGGCCAAGCGTCGGGCGAACCCGGCGCCTCCCCCTCGTTTCTCCCGCCCTCCGCTGTACCGGTCCCGGATTCGCCGGGGAAATGGACCTACAGGAAGCTCGATCCGGTCGCCGTCGGCGAGCTGGCGTACGCGATGTACTCCGACGGCGGGTGCATGTACGCCATCGTCGGCAGCGTGATGCGCAGTTTAGCCGAGAAGCTGGGCGAGCCGTTTCGCTCGTTCCCGTACGAAATGATGCGCTACGGGAACGCCGGCCTTGGCGGATGGGGGTCGGTGTGCGGCATCGTCAACGGCTGCGCCGCGCTGATCGGGCTGTTCCAGAACGGGAAGGAAGCCAAACGCCGCGAGGAGCTGATTACCGACATTTGCGTCTGGTATGAACACACGCCGCTGCCGGTCTATCAGCCCGTCCAACCCGCCTGGGCCGAGGACGTAACCCCGAGCGTGGCCGATTCGCTGCTGTGCCACGTGGCCGTGAGCAACTGGTGCAAGGTGACCGGCTGCGAGGTCACCTGCGACGAACGCCGGGAGCGGTGCCGGCGTGCGTCGGTGGACGGCGTCATTCGCGTGGTGGACCTATTGAACCGCAACGCGGTGGATCCGAACTGCGAGTGCCTCAACCTCACGTCCGAGACCCAGGCCTGCCTGGAATGTCACGGGCCCCGCGAACTGCGGAACTCCATGGGCCGGATGAACTGTGCCACTTGCCACACCTTCGAGGGTGATCACCCGGCCCCGTAGCCTTGTGGGTAACCAGCCCGCCATCTTACCCGAACTCATTAACGGCCTCTTGCCGACTCGGGAAGGTTCGGCTAATATTTCGTTAGTTGGCGAACGATACAATCATTGTCCCAACCCACACGGGCGAACCATGCAACACTTCATGGGAATCACCAAGGCGCTCGCGGACGAGAACCGCGTACGCATCCTGCTGGCTCTCCGATCCGGCGAGTTGTGCGTGTGCCAGATTGTCGAACTGGTGCAATTGGCAACGTCCACCGTATCGAGGCACATGTCGGTGCTGAAGCACGCCGGGTTGGTCGAGGCCCGCAAAGACGGCCGGTGGATGTACTACCGGCTGCCCGCCTCGGGCGCGCCGGACCCGGTTCACCGGGCCATCGATTGGGTTGCCTGCATGTTGGCCGATGACCCGGCCGTGCAGCACGACGCAGAGCGTCTTGCTGCGATCTGCGCGGTCGATCCGCAGCGATTGTGTGCCGCCCAGACCAATGGCAAGCAGCCCTGCAACGTCAAGCAACCATCCCCTCCGGAGGCATCGCAATGATTCAATTGATCTCCCATGCGCGACTGTATGTGTGCCTTGGCACGATGGGCGCCGCGCTGCTAGCCGCGGCCGGGTTTGCGCAATGGTCGCCGCCAAGTCCTTTGCCGGCCCTCTCCGAAACGCCTCATGGCGGGGCCGCGGTGGCACCCACGGAGGAAACCACCGCACCGGCCGCGCAGACGCACAATCCCGGCGAGACCACCGACGGGCCGTTTGTCAATCCGGAGCAGGTTGCCCGGCAATTCTGTCGACAGCTCGCCGCCCTGGTCAAAGAAGGCGACGTCGTCGCGCCCCGCGAGTTGGCACGCCAGGTTGCCCGCGAAACCACTTTCCCCATGCAGCCATTGGCCACATCGTCGAAGAAGCTATCGGCCGCGGAAGTTTACGCGCGTGCGAGGGCGAGCGTGGTGGTCGTCGGCGGGATCAACCCGTGTCCCGGCCGGCCGCAGTGGCACGGCACCTTTGCTACTGGGTTCGTTGCCCGCAAGGACGGGGTGATTCTGACCAACGCGCACGTGATCGAGGCATTCGCGCACACGCGGGCAATTGGCATTATGACCGATGACGGCCGGGTATTCCCGGTAACCGCCGTCCTGGCCGCCGACCGCAAAAACGACGTGGCGGCGATCAAGGTGGAGGCCGACGACCTGGTTCCGCTGCCCATTGCGGCCGAAGTGCCCATCGGAGCGACCATCTACAGCCTCTCGCACCCGGCGCTCGACTGCGGGGGCATGGAGAATGCGTTCTGGACGTTCACCTCGGGCATTGTCAGCGGCAAGCTGCGGCTGCGATTGGACGGCCGGGAACTGGTCGATGCCCTGGCCGTCACGGCCGATTATGCGCAAGGGTCCAGCGGCGGCCCGATCCTCAACAGGGAGGGCGACGTGCTGGCCGTCGTCTCCTTTGGAACCATCCCCATAGCGCCCGACCAGTTTTCGAGCGGCACGCGCTTTGAAAAAGTGCGGCGC
>SKJM01000745.1 GCA_007122045.1 Planctomycetales bacterium
GGGCCTGCTCGCGCAGCACTTCGGGCCGGGTGGGCCGCCCGCCCCCGATCACCTCAGCCCGCACGACCCGGTCGTCAGGCTGCCCACGGCCCCCCGGCGGCGGGGCCTCCTGCTGCCGGCGGCGCGCGGCCTGGCGAAGGAACTCGCCGATCTGGTCATTCAACTCAGCCTCCTGCGCCGGCGGGCGCTGAGGACCGGCGCGCTGGGGGCGCTGCGGGCCGGGGCGCTGCGGCTGGCCTTTCTGCGCCAGCTTGGCCAACGCCTGAATCGCCATGATGAATATGACCACGACCACAATGATCAAGAAGACGATGATGTCGCCGAGACCGTTCATGCCGCACTTCCCGGTTTCGAGGGTGGGGCGACCCCGGCCTTGGCGATCGACGTGCGCATCTCGGTGTCGGCCTGCACGTTGCGCAGCTTGTAGTAGTCGAGGATGCCCAGCCGCCCCTCGCGGAAGGCTTGGGCAATCGCCTTGGGCACTTCGGCTTCCGCCTGAACGACTTTCGCCCGATTCTCCTCGATCTGGGCGACCATCTCGCGCTCTTCCGCCACGGCCATCGCCCGCCGGCCTTCGGCCTTGGCCTGGGCGACTCGCATATCGGCCTCGGCCTGGTCGGCCTGCAGCCGGGCGCCGATGTTCTCGCCCACGTCCACGTCGGCGATGTCGATGGAGACGATCTCGAAGGCGGTTTGCGAGTCGAGCCGGCGGGCGAGCACGGTGTGCGAGATGCGGTCGGGATTTTCGAGCACCTCGCCATGCGCGGTGGCCGAGCCGATGGCGCTGACAATCCCTTCGCCCACCCGGGCCACGATCGTCTCCTCGGTGGCTCCGCCGATGAGCCGCTGGAGGTTCGCCCGGACCGTCACCCGCGCTTTCACCTTCAGTTGGATCCCGTTCTGGGCGACGCCATCGAGCGAATCGCGTGGTCCGCCGCGGGTGGGGCAGTCGATCACTTTCGGGTACACGCTGGTCTGCACGGCTTCGAGCACGTTGCGGCCGGCCAGATCGATGGCCGCCGCATGCTTGAAGTCGAGGTCGACGATCTTGGCCTTCTGCGCGGCGATCACCGCCCGAATCACCAACGGCACGTTCCCGCCGGCCAGGTAATGCGCTTCGAGGGCCTTGGAAGTAACGCCCTGTTCGTCGCCGATTCCCGCCTGAACGGCCATGATCTTGCTGCGAACGATCACCGCGGGGCTCACTTTGCGGAAGGTCATGCCGAGCAGATCGAGTATTCCGATGCCCGCCCCCGTGGTAAACGACTGAATCCAGAAGCGAAAGTAGGTGGCGAACACGAAGAAGATCACGAGGCCGGCGACCACGACCACGAACGCGCCGACCACAGATACGATGGTCCACAAGTCCTCAGGCATAGCTTGCTCCTTAGTGTTTCGGGAAGGGGTGGAAAGCCGCTTTCCCTGGGCATGGGCACCACAGGTCCGTCGAGCCGAGCGGAACCTGCCAACCCGCATAGCCGCCTTTATGACCGCCGCGGCGGCGGTTGTCAACGGGGGGCGCCGGCGAATTGTCAACTAAACGGATCGTCAATCGGACGTTCCAGGGGATTCGGCGCCTCCGGCGCCGGGGACTCGTCGTCGACCGGCCGCACGACCACGCGGTTGCCGCGCACCTGCACAATCCGGACTCGCTGCCCGGCGTCGACCGGCATCCCCTCGCTGACCGCGTCGATCGTGCGACCGTCGAGCACGACGGCGCCGGCGGGGAGCATGTCGCACTTCGCCTCGCCCACCTGCCCGATCATGGTCCGGAGCCGCTCCCGCTCGGGGTTGACCGGCATGACCTCCTCGCGGGTGGGGCCGGTGAGCAACACGCGGCGGCCGACCGCCGTCTGAGGCCAGTACTTCAGCGCCACAATCACGGCGGTAGGTAACCCGGCGATGGATAACAACAACATAATCGTCCCGACCGCCGCACTCTGCCGATACCCGAACAGGATGCCACCGAGGATCGCACAGGCGGCCAGGAACCCGAGGATTCCCTCGGTCGGAAAGAACACCTCGAGCACAGCCAACCCCATCCCCAGGATGATCAGGCAGACGGCCCAAATCCAAGGATCCATTGCAGGACTCCAGGTTCAACGGAAGGTAACCGCCGGGGGTGCGGCCTCCGTTCTCGCGGCGCGGCCTCGGCACTCTCGGTATGCCGGCCGCGCTGCGGCGAAAATGGAACCCTCCCCCGCCGCCGGCATTCTACCACATCGCGGCATCTTACCAAGGCGCCGGCCATCACGCGCCCCGCACTTCGCACACGACGACCCGATTGCCGTGCACCTCGACCACCTCGACGGGGGTGCCGCGGGCAAGCGCCTCGCCGCCGGTCAACACGTCGATTAGCAGATTACCGAACCGGGCCTTGCCGCTGGGGGTCAGCGGGGTCGTGGTCCGGCCGCGCTTTCCGAGCAGGTCGGCTAGGTCGACCATCGCCTCGCGGCGGCTGAGGTCGGTGGCCTCCTCGCCCTCCAGGGGCGCAAGCACCACGTGCCGCAACCCCGGCGTGCGGGGTATCCAGCGCTGCGCCAAGACCGCAGTTGCGGCAATCCCCACCCCCGCCCCGGCGATGGTGAGCATCGACTGCTGGAATTGGGCCATCTGGTACGGGTTGCGGGGCACGATGAACGTCTGGCTGGCCAGCACCAGCGATAGGACGACCAAGGCTCCGCCGCCCAGCCCGAACACGCCAAACCCCGGCAGCACGAAAAGCTCCAGAAGCACGAAAGCCACGCCCACGGTGAACAGCATCACCTCCAGCCAACCGGCGGTGCCGCCCAGGTAATGCGCCCAGAAGAACAGCACGAAGCACAGGGTGGCCACGAATCCGCCGATGCCGAGCCCCGGTGTGTGCAATTCGAAATACAACGCGAAGCCGCCGACGATCAGCAGTAGCATCGCCATGCCCGGAGCGGCCAGAACCTCGACGAGGTGATCAGTCCAACCGGGCGCGACGAGGTAGGGGTCGTCCTCCAGGGCGAAGTAGCGTTTCAACTCGGCGAAGCTCTCCACCACCCGGGTGGCCAGCCCGTACTCGACCGCCTCCCGGCCGCGCGCCCGAAACGGCTCGCCGGGCGTGGTGACCTGCCGCCCCTGTTGCCAGTCGCCCGCTTGCTCGGCAAGCTCCTCATCGCTGAAATATTCGAGCAGATTCAAGCGGCGGCACTCGTAGACGGCCAACTTCGGGTCGATCATGGCGGCCGGCAGCGACCACGACCGCCCCTGGGTTGGGGCAAGGCTCTCGCGCACCGTGCGGCGCGCCTGCTCGACCTCCCCCGCGGTCGGCTGGTACGCGCCGGCGCCCCCCAGCACCGCGCCGGGGTGGACGAGCGTCTGGTCGCAAGCCAGTGCAATCAGGGCGGCATCGGCCAGGGCCTGATGCGGCACGTAGGCCACCGTGCGAATCTTGCCCGAGTCCAACCCCGCCAGATAGTTTGCCAGGTCGACACTTTCGACCAGCGACCCGCCGGGACTGTCGATCCACACGCACACGAAGTTCACGTCTCGGTCGCGCACGGCGTCGTCGATGAGCCGCTGGACCTGGCGGCTGGTGGTGGCGCTGACCGGTCCTTTCACGTCGACGCGAATGGCCCGCCATTGGCTGCCCAGCGACGGGTCGAGCAGCAGGGCGTCGGGCGTCAGCCCCAGGGCGGAGGCCACGTCGCGGCGGTCGGCGGCCAGGTAGTCGATCAGTCCCAGCGAGCGGGCCTCGCGGCCGGTCAGGCGGCCCGGCTGGCCGGCCGGGAACAGCACGTCGGTCGATTCGATGGTGCGGGTCTTGCGGATGGTCTCGACTTCATCCGGCAGGACGTATTCGCGGCCCAATTCGGTCTCGATGCGGAGCACCTCGATGCGCGGATCGAGCAGGCCGAGGGCCACGGCCACGGGAACGGTCCTCCGCCGCTCGGCGATCTTGCGGTAGACGCTCCGCCGTGTCTCGTCGATCAACTCGTCGTCGACGCCCGCCGGCCCCAACTCGGCGCCGGGGGCCATGATGATCTCGTCGCACGCGATGGCCGCCAGGACGGCATGGCCCTGGACCGTTCTGGGCAAATACGCCACGGTCGTGGCTTGGTTCAGTTTTCTCCCGGAGAGGTACTCGGCCAAGCCGTGGGTGGTGAAGAAGTCGCTGCCGCGGCCGTGCTCTTCGCCGCCGGGGGGGATGAAGAACTCGAAAATGAGCACCGGCCGCGCGTCCTGATCGGCAGCATGGGCCAGCGCCCGGCTGGCAAACCGCTCCACCTCGCGGCGCGTGCGGTCGTCGATGGGCAGGTTCAGCCGCATGGTGGCCCCGAAGCGCGCGTCGCGAGCCTCACGGCCCTCTGCTTCGGGCCGGAGGACTCGTGCATCGGCGCCCCATCCTTGCCCCCCCCAGGAAAGCATCCCCAAGCAGAGGACCGCCACGCCCGTCGCACCGATGGCTGGGGCTAGGTATTGCCGAAACGACGTTAGCATCCTATTTTGCCTCATTCGCCCCATTTCTCCACCGCCTGA
>SKJM01000487.1 GCA_007122045.1 Planctomycetales bacterium
AAGTTCCAGCGCCGGCTCAATCCCCGCTGCAATCTGCCTTTCGAAGTCGAGCGGGAGCAGAACCACTGCGTCAATGTCGTTGGGTTCTTCCTTTGCAGTGACGAAACTTCCATCGACCAGCCCAAGGATCAGGTATCGCTTGGCTCCTCCGGTCCGTACGGTTGCCCGTTGAGCCAAATCTCGGATTCGGCAAGGTCGATGGCGTCGTTCCAGATGATCCCGTAGCCGTGGGTGTCGGCATGAGCGCACCGGAACAGCGTCTCGTCTTCCAGAGGCCGGAAGACCTCGCTGTCGAGCAGCGGCTTGCAGTCGTACACCCTGCGATCCCCATTGTCGAACTCCACCAGCAACGTCTTGCCCGGCTTGGTCTGTACTTTCGTGATCTTCGGATAGGTAGCAACGTTCTTCATGGTATTCTATTCCTTCCCCCTGCTCGGGCCGGGTTTCTCCGGATGCTTCGAGCAGGGTCCTGAAATCGATGCGGTCGTTCATGGCTAACCGCTAGTCTGGCTACGGGCAGGACATCGCGGAACCCTCGCACCATTGTAGCCGGTGTCCCACTGTCTCTGCAAGCGGCCTTGGGCCCACTTCCAGCCAATACTCCCGCGAGGTCGACCTCACCGCCGTTCCCCCCACGCCTGCCGCGCGCGACCGCGTTCGCGACGCCCAGGCCGACCAGGATCCTCTCGATGATCGATGAAGTAGCGACCGTCACGATCGACCCCGTCCTTGAACAGGGTGCCACCATCCTCTAATTCGAGAATGCTGCGGACAATGTATTGTTCGTACGATTCACCTTCTGGGCGTGCGAAAGTGCGAACTGGAATCTCGTAGGCATCGATCCGCCATTCCTCAACGTCGTAGTGGTACCCGAGCAACAAGACAAGTATACCGCCATCCGTACCGCGAAGATAGCAGTCAACGGAATCCTCTGCGCCGTCGATTACATCGATAGACGTGAACCAAAGCTGCCATTCTTGTGTTCTTGCGAAGTCCTCCAGCATGCGAAACGCGGTGGTACGATCCTGTCGCGACAGTTCGGCGTCGGCTGGAATATCTGCCACCTCGTTGAGGTATTCGTTGCGTCGAAGCGAATCAACAAATTGCAATGCGACCTCTTCGGCAGCATGGCTAGGCGTCGGCGAAACATGACCGTCGATTCGCGCAGCGCTCGCCACAGACTGTGTCTCTTGATCGGTCGGCAGGGTCGCATTTGAGCATCCTGTAACCGCAGTCGCGACGAGAATTAGGGCTGGAAACCGTGAGACCATGACAATCGGTGGGAGTGGGAAAGCACGTACCCGGCCGCTCGCTCAAAGTCCTCGGCGGGGCGAGCCACGAGTTCGTCGATGGCCGCAAGTGCCAGCTCTCTTGCATCGACATTCAGTTCACGCGCCAGTTCTTCCAGGCGCTGCGATTGTTCTTCGCCAAGTTGAAGGGAAATCGGCATGGGCCGTCCTCGCTGTTCGATTATGGGGCCGCAGGCGGCAAGCTTGCTTCTTCACCCCGATTCCGATATTGTACGCCCTGGCCGGCCCGCGGACAAGGATTGCCCAGGGCATGCTCGGCGAGGGCGCGATGACGGCCGAGATGATGGCCCTGCGCCACGGGCTGGAGCCGGCGGGGGGAGCCAACCCGGCCTATTCCGGCTGGCGTTCATCCGTTGGTTCGCACGATGGTCAGGGATTCGTGCTATCGCGCGCATAGGTACCCACCGAACTGATGCCTCCACGTGAAACCACACGCATCGGCCGCTTCCGCGCATGCCTTTGTTTGACGCTTCGTTGCGCTACCAGAATTGCCACCACGGTTTGGTTGCTGCCTGCTTTTGGGGGGGCGCTGTTTCCGGTTGAGGCGATCGCAGCGCGGACGAAGCCCTCTGTCAGCGAATTTTCAAGTAGAACGTTTCCCCGATAGGGGTGCCGGAGGCATCCAACGGGTAAGGGAAGCCAAGCCGTCGCATGAAGTCGGTAAGTTGCCAATCAACGCCAATTGCGAACTGGTCGTCATCATACGATTTCTGTTCGGCAGCGAGAACGTCCTCGGTCCACGGAACGAAGTATCGCTCGACTGAGGCGGCAGCGAGTCCAGGGACAAGGGAAGCGACCGATTGCGCATTGCCGGCCCAACGATTACGTTCGTCGTCGCTAATCTGTCCCCAGTAGTCCGGGATGGGATTGAACCAGGCGACTTCTTTGCCATCCTTGAAGGCGATGAACATCCAAAGGTCGCCGTCGTGGATGTGAAACGAAAACACCGGTTTCCGGAGTTCCGTGGAAAGAAACTCCGAGAGGTCGTCCCAGTGCGTGAATCCATTTGGGTAAAGGACCGTCGTTGTCGAGCCCGGCGACTGCAAGACGCCGATGTTGCGGCCATTGATCGTGCCGGCGCGAGCTTTGAACGTCCCGCCGGCGGACGCGACATAAGCTGCGATGGCATCGCGAACGGATGTGCCGTCCGGACAGAGAACGCCCGAGGCTGAGAGAAACAAACCCATGCGGTGCTACTCCTCGAACTACTGTTTCTCGCGCAACCTTTCGTGTTGTCGGCGCGGCGTCGTTGCGCAATAACACTCCGCTCTTTACGGACTGTTCCCGCCCACTCGCAGGGGCCGCGAGGTTACGGGTTCTGTCTGCAGTTTCCAGGGGATCGGTGCGCGAAAGCTCGCCCGAGGGGAGTTCGTAGTACAGAAACCCATTGATCGAGTAGACGTTTGGGATCCCCAGTTTCCGACTCTCCTCTTGCGCTTCACGGACGGCCCGGCGACCAATCGTCACGATTTCCTCAAGCCGAACGAGTGTATCGTAAGGAATGGACGACGCTCTCGTCATGTCTTGGCCCCTTTCACCAGTCCTCGTTGTTCGATTATGGGGTGGCAGGCGGCGAGCCCGCCTCGTCACCGGGACCCGCCTGGCCCCGCGCCGTCATTCGCTTGACCGGCCCTCGTGAGGCGGACTATCGGACGGCTCTTCGTCCTCGTCTTCGTCGTCGTCCCCCCAGTATTCCGATTCTTCCACCAGCCCATACTTCTCGGCGACTGTGGGGTCCGTGGTCACCAGGTGCGCGTAGTCGTCGCCAACTCGGCCATCATCATCGAGTACCACCCCATCCTTTCGCATCTGATCGAGGTGATCGGCTGCCGATCGCAGCCTGCTGATCATGTCCTCGATTGACTTTGCCTCCGCAGTCAGCCACTTATTCCGCCAGATCGTCACGTATCGCATCCTGGCTTCTCTCCATAACTCCTGGAATTTGCCTCGCACGGAGGCATCCAACTGGCTGCCGAAGTCGATCGGAAGGTTGAGGATCTTGATGAGTTCCAGCACGTCGGAAAGGTCTTTGAGCCTTCCCGGAGCGGTCATTCCGGAGGCGAGCTTGAGTTCCACGAGCTTTGGCAGATGGATGTAGTTGATCCCGTCGGCCTCGAAACTCACGGACAGCGGCTCCGGGAAGGAAACGGGCTTCGGCTTGCCGTCACCGGGAAAGTCGCCCGTCGTGAGGAATTCGATCTTTACCCCCAATTCGGTGTCGCGCAGGTGCTTGCTGGCCGCAAACGGAGGAAGATAGCCGAGGCCTTTCAATTTGTCGTGGACGACCTTCAGGTCGTCCCTTCGAACGAGAAGATCGACATCTTCGGTGAAGCGGCGCAGTCCATGCCGGAACAACGCCATCCCACCGACTACCGTATACGGGATCCCAAGCTCTTTGAGCCGAGACGTAATCTTGTGAAGGGCTGCGAAAACGGCGCTGCTCTCCTCGAAATGCCGACTTCCCTCACTCAAGGCCCACCTCGGATCGCGGTTGAGTAGCTCTTCATAAACCGGAATGTGCGGCGTTGGCGACACGGTCATAGTGTATGCCCACTCCCTTGACTGCGTGATCGTCGTACCTCGGGATCAACCATCGTCGCACAGTCCACAAGTTCAGGTTTCGACAGCTCCCACCGAAACCGTTCCACCCGGCTTCCTCGCCCAGTATGCGGATCGCTCATCCTCGCACCTCATCAGCAACACACCAGTGGACGTCACTATTTCAATGGAATGGCCGGAAGCCGCTTGAGCGTCTTATTGGCCGGATCGACGATGATGCCGACCGATTCGAGGGCCGTAACGCCCAGGAGCGGTTCCGTGTCGGGCGCCGCGAACACAACCCGCCCGGCGGTGACCTCGCCCATGAACTCGATGCGGACCAGCCCGAACGGAAACTCCCGGACCGTCCCGTCGGCAAGCTCGTAGGTCATTCGGCCTTCGGGCGAGATGCCGGCCTTTTCCAGTTCATCGGCCGGCGCCATCGAGTCGGTCGCCCCGGTGTCCACCAGGAACACCGCCTCGTACGCCTTCTGTACGTCTTGCAGATTCGACAGTTTGGTGGTTACCTTGGTTAATCCCATAATACCTCAGCCTCGCTCCTTCGGGTGGCGGCAAGCGAACCCATGCGGCACAAACTCTACCCCTTTCACCATAACCCGCCCTCCGCCGCTGTGCAAGAGGGGG
>SKJM01000131.1 GCA_007122045.1 Planctomycetales bacterium
CCCGGCTTGAAGGCATCGAAACCGAACCGCCGGCGCAGCGTCTGAGCGATTGCATCGGCGGGGGCATCCGCAGCTCGTTGGCGTGGGTTGGTACTTGGGGGTTGCACGTCAGGCCTCCTGGAGTCGGGTAGGGGTTGGGAAACACTCGGCAGCCACGAGGATAGTATACGTGCGCACAGGTGACGGCACCAGTGCCCCCGGCCCCTTCCGTGTGCGACGCGAGGCTCTAATCCCGGTCTACGCGCTGGCTTTTGCCTCTTGCGGAGGATAGCTTCCGGTGAAGAAGGGCGACCTCGACCGACAGTTGGGGTTGGAGTTTGGCTAAGCGAGTCGGAATGTCCATGCTCGTGTGAAAGACGGCAAGTAGGTAAATTACGTTGTCCTGCACGTCGCATGCAAGAACATGTTTCTGAACGCGATAGAACCTGAGAAACTCGCTGAACTCGGGTTCAACGCGGAGCAGGTCCGGCTTCGCTACGATTCGGTCGAGCGCCGATTCAATGCTCTCGACGTACTTTCCGGCAGTCGTGCTGCCCCATCGCTCGATGGAATAGCTCTCGATATCGCGAATGTCCCGCAGTGCCCGTTCGGTGAGCAGAATGCGTGTCGCCGGGGTTCCGTTCTTGGGACGGCTCATGACTCTGCCTGCCGCAGCAGCGCGGTCAGATTTCCCCGGTACTCGACCGTGCGCCCTCTTGCCGCATCGTCGTACCCCTCCAGGATGGCATTGCGAATTCGTGCCGCCTCAAGCTCCTCCTTCTTCTGCCGCAGGAGATCGCGGACAAACTCGCTCGGCGTT
This sequence comes from Planctomycetales bacterium, assembly GCA_007122045.1. Taxonomy (GTDB): domain Bacteria; phylum Planctomycetota; class Planctomycetia; order Pirellulales; family Thermoguttaceae; genus PWXP01. The sequence goes on from SKJM01000131.1 coordinate 800, forward strand.
GCGTACAGTGTGCCCTCTCCCGAGTTGGCGTCGACAAACGCCCGAAGCTCGTCGGTGAGTGATATATTCAAGGTGCTGCTCATGGCAATGCCCTCGTTGCGGGGATCCATTCCGTAATTTACCCGAAGGTTCAGCATCTGTCAAGAAGGCGGAATTCTAAGGGGTCGTGAGCAAGCCGCCGCCCCGCGAATTCAAGGCACACGCGAATTGGCCCAACCGGTAGGGTGGTGACAAGCAAGCCAAGACCTGTGGCTGCCACCGGCCCGCTCGTGCGCCCCGGAACGGGTGGCGGCGCCCCGTTCCGGCAATCGGAAATTGCGGTAGAATAACCCGTTCGCGAGACGAGGCTTGACTTAAGGGAGCGGTCGCGTGGAAGAAGGCCGAGGAACCAAACAGCCTGAACGGTTGCCGATCAAGCGGGACCTTCTCTTGATGTTGGTCGGCACGACACTTAGCTTTGTGGTCATGTATTGGCGAGGCGTGTCGCACAGGCCCAATTCCGTGAATACGGTAGAGTTTGTCTGGCCCATGTCTTCCCTCACTTTCCTCATGCAGGCAGCATTCATCTGCATCGGCTTGCCGCTGCTGCATTTCCTGTATACTTTTCCGGCCTACTTCGTACGTGCCGGTCTAGGGCGCGCGCTTCGAGCGCTGCTGAAAGCCGTGCTGATTACCTTCCCGTTCTTCTTGCTGAATGGAAAGGTAGCGTATCTGGTCAATGAGGAAGATGGTGCGTACCTGCTGAAAAACAACGGATCGAAAGTTGAATTGAGGGCGGTCCGGTTTACAGTCAGCGGTGATGGTCTGAAGAGCTATGTTTTCACCGTCGGCGGCGAACGTTTCCACACATTCGCATTCATTGAATCCGAGATGCCGGTCCTTGAGCCCTAGCCCATCAATAGGCGGGGCGGCTCATAACTCTACCTGCCGCAGCAGCGCGGTCAGATTTCCCCGGTACTCGACCGTGCGCCCTCTTGCCGCATCGTCGTACCCCTCCAGGATGGCATTGCGAATTCGTGCCGCCTCCAGCTCCTCCTTCTTCTGCCGCAGGAACTACTGCGAACGGATCACTTCCAGTCCGCTGATGCGCGGCTCGCCGGCACGGGGGATGAACTCGATGTTCAGTTCCCGGTCGGCGGTGATGCGGAAGTCGCGCGTGACGGCGCGCCGCGGGCCGCCGGCCTCGCGCACGATGTCGAACCGCTCCAGCACGGGACGCCCTTGAACGTGAACGTCGAACACGCGCTGCCCGGGCTCGATGTCGTCGATTTCCGCGAAATGCAGCCGGACGATATGCGGCGCCGCCTTCGCGGGTACCTGCTCGGGGTGAATGCGGACGAACCGGCTGCTGAAGCGCCGGTAAAGCTCGTCGAGGTTCGCCGACAAGTCGCCCTCGGCGCCGAACTGCGCCAGCAGCCGGTCGAGCGACAGGCCGAGCCCCTCGAGCACCCGCAGCGGAATGGCCATCTCCACCTCGAACGTCCCGTCCTCGATCCCGACCGCGCCGGTCCAGCGGTCGGCCGGAACGTCGTGCCGGGTCGCCTGGAAATTCCACACGCGACCGTACCATTCGCTTCGGACGTTCGCCGTCGTGACGCGCGGCGACGGGGCGCCGGCGCCGCCGCGGACGAGCGTGAGCAGGCTGCCGCTTGCGAGCAGGTCGCGGCGGGCGCCGGAACCGCCGCTGATGTTGCCGTCGCGGTGTTCCGGATCGAAGGCCGAAAGCTGGAACCCGACCGACGGAGGGTCCATCGCCTCGAGTTCCAACACCTCCAGCGGCAGGAGCGCCTCGACCAGCAGGTGCCCATCGCGGGTGCGCACGGCCACCGGGGCGTCGAGCGCCTCCGACTCGTGCAACTGGTTCAAGTTGCGCCGCGTGCGGCTCGTACCCAATTCGTCGAACACGGTCGGCTCGGTCTCCCGGCCGTCGCGCCGGAGCACCTTGCCCTGGACCACCTGCGCGGTTTCCTCGTCCACGTCGACGATCAATTCGAGGATGCGTTCCAACTCCAGGTTGGCGAACTGGGCGCGCAGGCCGCGGGCAAAACCTTCCGGCCGATCTTTCGGCACTTGCGCGAACACGGCGATTCCGCCCTCGGTCCAGGCCATCCGCAGCGTGCCGTGGCCGTCGCCCAGCGCCAGTTCGGCCCCGCGGTCGCGCCAATCGGCGGCCGTGCCGTCCACCTCGACCCGGGAGACCCGCGGCAGCGGAACGACGCTGCTCACCGCCCGGCTGCTCTGCGTGCCGTCGAGCCCCACCCGAAACCGGGCGTAAGCCGAGCGATCGGTGTCCTTGAAGAAGACGTTCAGCTCGGTATCGGGGTCCCAGGGTTGCGGGGTTCCGCGGCGGTCGACCCGGGCCTGCCGGGCGAAGCCGAGGTACAGGTTGTCGGCGTCGTACCGCACCCGTACGCGCCCGTCGTCGGCCAGGCCGCCGGGGTTCTGGGTGATGGGCACGCCGGGGTCGCCGGCCCAGGCGGCGTCGTCGAGCCGGCCGTCGATTTGCGGGGGCGCGGGTACGGCCGAGGCCAGGGCCGTGGTGATGGGCTCGTGATACACCAGGCTGAGTTGCAGCTTGCGGACGCCCTCCAGCCCCGACGCCGTAATCCACGGCCGGTTCGTGTTCTCCACGACCACCCGGTCGGCGTTCACCCGATACGGCCCGCCGCCGGGGCCCACGTCGAGCGACATGGGCAGGCTGATCGTTTGCGGGAAGGGGCCGAACGAGTGGCCCGTGGCGTACATCATCCGCGCGCGGGGATAGCCGAGCCACAGCATGCCCTCCTCGTCGCGGCGGTCGCCCGGCGCGCCGAAGTTCAGCGCGAGCTGCCGCATCTGCCCCACCCGCGCCTGGTCCATGAACACCGCCCAGTCCTCGTTGCTGCGCTGCCGCGCGGGGGCCATGGCCACGGTGGCGGGGAAGTTGTACGGGCAGAAACAGTCGCCGGTTCCCTCCAGCGACACGAGCACCCCCAGGGCCGGCGACAGAGTGATCCGGCAGCCGGAGCGGGTGCCCGGCAGGTTCCGCATGCCGCTGTCGTCTTCCAGGTCGTACAGGCCCACGGTGCCGGACCGCACCAGGTTCATCGTCGCCGAGGCCACCGTGCCACTGCACCCGTAGCCGCGCAGGAAGAACAGGTCGCCCTGCTCGCCGGTGATGGGATTGGTGCGCACGGCCAGTTCCTCGCGCCCCTCGGGAACGACCGGGAGCCGCGGAATGTTGCCGTCGTGCCGCTCAAACTGCGGCACGCGCCCCCATCGGCGGGCGTGGGCCGGCAGGTCGGCCGTCGCGGCCCGCTCGACCATCGCCATGGGGGCGTGCGACGGCTGCGCTTCGCCGCGCAGCACGAACGTGGCGCTGCCCGTGCGCCAGGGGTCGCGCCGCCGGGTGATCGGCGCGGCGTGGAACATGCGGCGCTGGTCGTCCTTCCGGTACAGCTCGATTTCCGCCGACATGTCGAAGCTTTCCGGCTCGTGTCCGGTCAGCTTCTCGATCTCGGCCAGCGGGATTCGCAGCCGATAGCCGTCGCTCGCCGGGCGGAGGTCGACCGCGGGCACCGAGGCGCCGTCGAAGCCCTCGAAACGGCGCAGCCGGCCGCGTTTCAGATCGACGATCAGCGGAAACGCGCCCCGCCCCGAGGGCAGCAGCCGCTCCTCGGCCGGGCGGAAGTCGAACCACATCACCCAGCC
>SKJM01000469.1 GCA_007122045.1 Planctomycetales bacterium
ACCGCCTGCCGCACTACGCGAACAATCGCAGGTTGCCGTCGCCGCGACTGCGGTGCTTGTAGGTGGGCCAGTCGGGCACGTACTCGTCCGATTGGTTGCCCCACACGTGCCAGGCGTCGCTGAAGCGGCCGCGGGCGGACAACTCCAGGTAGGGGCCCGGACTGCACTGCTCGATGATGGCGTACAGTTCGTCCGGTTTGCGCGAATGCTCGCGTTTGCGCGTCTTGATAATGTTCACCTGGCGGCGGCCCGCATCGCGAGTTCGCAGTTGACCTCGTGTACCGAACAACACGAGTTCCGTCGTATTGCGGAAGTAGAACCCCACGCCGCGCCCGTCCGGCCCGCCGTCTTTACGGATCTTGTGCCAGACGAGGTTGGTCTTGTAAGTGAATCCCCAGGCATCCATCACGTCCAATCCTTCGCGAAGCAGCGCGTTCGGCACCCATAGATACAAATGGCACTGACTTGCGCACGCAACGGACACCGGGATTTCCTTGATTTCGGGCAGCGTCAAAGTTGCATAGCGGTTCAGCCGTCGCTGCTCGGGCGCCACTTTGCCCGTCCGGTTCGCGAATTGCCACGGAGGATCGGCGAGAATCGTCCCGCAGTCCAGGCCGGAGCAACAAGATGTGAAATCCTGAGCCGCTGTGAGTTCGGTATCCATCAGCTTGTCTCGTCGTACAGGTTCTTGGTGATCCCGAACACCAGAATGGGACAACCCGCCCCGCCGCCGCCCTCGATCCGCGGCAACAGCTTGGACATGTGCGTGGTCGAAGCGCCGTAAGAAGTGCCACGGCCCAGCGAATCGAAGACCTCTTGGAGGGCATCGCATCGAGTGATGATGATGCCAACGCTGATCGCTCGCAAATCGAATAGGAAGCGAAAGTTGTTCAGGTCGCGGTCGAAGAACGGGTCCTTATTGTTCCAGGTGAAGCAAAAAACCGTCTTCTCCCAATCGCTCACCTTACCAGCCACAACGAGGATGACAAAGCATGTGGCCCGGTCGGCAATCTTGGCAATTTGGGTAGATTCACCACCTCCTAAGGATAGACGAGAGGAAATGGAAGGTCAAGGGGGTGCAGGCGGCAAATGGTGGGTATGCCCACGCCCTTCCGCCTGCACCCTCACCCGTTCGGGAGCTTTCTCGGCGAAATTGGCGGCAAGAGATGCCACAAGCAGGCTAGACTGCTTAGCCCGCATGGAGCGGCAACTCGCAGCAAGCGGGGCAAGCCCGCAGGTGGCCCGCCGCGCGACCGGTCACCTCCCGAATGCCGGCGGGAGCAGCGCGTGGACGGCGCCGATGACGGTGTCTTCGGCCTCGGGGGCCAGGCGCGTGGGCTGGCCGTAGGAGGTCATCGAGGAATCGACTTCGTAGCCCCCCTCGTCCAGCAGCCGCCGCGAAACGATGTAGCACGGCATGCCGTTCGCATACGCCGTGACCCAAAGCCGCGAACCGTCCAGCTCGCGCTTCAACCGCAGCGCGTAGTCGATCGAAACCTCGCCGGGCAGGAAGACCATCGCCAGATCGTTGCCGAAGGTCCACGTGGTCACGGCGTAGTCGAACGAGGGCGCCAGGGCGCCGTCGCGGTCAAGCGCATCGAGCAGATGCCGGGCGAAGTCGCGCGAGCCGAGGCTGCCGTGTTCGGCCCGGCGCTGGAGTTCTTCCCGCGTCGGCAGCCGGCCCAGCGGCACCTGAATGGTCGACTGCCGCGCGGCCAATTCCGGCGAAACCGGCCTCCAGTCGGCCGTGAGAAGCCGGTCGACCTCGTCGGCAAGCCGGCGGCCGTACTGCCGGGCGTGTTCGAGGGTGCCGTTCGGGTACGGGCCGACGTCGGCCCCGCAGCCGATGGCGACCATGGCCACGGCCCCGGGATGCCGCTCTTCGATGGCCATTTGGGCAAAGCCGGCCCAATCGCCGTGGATTTCGTTGAACGAGCCGCTGGTGGTCGTGCAGTGGCAGGCATAGTTGGCCACCACGCCCACGAGGTTTCCGTCCAGGTCGGTCACGCGGAGCACCGGCAGGCTGTGGTCGACCGGGCCGGGCGATTCGGTAGCGCTGCCCGGCAGAAAGCCGACCCACCGGCCCCCTTCCAGCCGGCGGCGGTTCGTGCCGAAGGTGACCGTTCCCTGGCTCCAGGCGAGGCGGCCGGGCCGGCGCGCGGCCAGGGCGTCGAGGGCGACCTTCTCCAACCGGTCGATCAATTCGCGCCGGTAGCGCTCCATGCGCGCGAGGTGCTCCGGCGGCATGGCCGCGGTGTAGTGCCAGGGGGCGAACTCCGGGAGCAGCGGGGCCGAGTGGGTGTGCGTCGCTGCGACCACGCAGCGCTCGGGCCGGATGCCCGCCTTGTCCTTCAGCCGCGCCGTCACCTCCGCCGTCAGTTCGGCCGTGGCGCTGCAGTTCTCCAAAACGATGAGTACGGCCGGCCCGTCGCCGTCGTCGCCGCCGATGGCCAGGGCCTTCGCCCACAGCGGCGCGGCCACCTCGGTCGCCTCGGCCATGCGCCCGGCATAGCCCGCCAGGCGGACCGGAAAGTCGGGCGTGATGTCGATTCGAGCCAGTCCCACGGGCACGGTGCCCTCGGGCGGAGCTGTGGCTTCGGCCGAACGTGTGGCCGGTAAGATAATCGCCAAAATCAGCAAACAGGTCAACGTGCGTAAGCGGAACATGGGCGTCTCCTTGTGGGGCGGTTGGGTGTGAATTGCACAGTCATGGGGTTGCAGCAGTGAGTCCCCGGTTCCCGCGCCTGGCCGGCAGTGTGTTTTCCTCACCTCCCGCTCTCCACGGCGATCATGTCGATGGTCATGGTGCGCCCCTCCATACCCACGGCGTGCACGGTCGCCTTGGAGGCGGCCGGCGGGCGCTGCGGGTCGAATACGGTGGGGCGGGTCCGGTCGACCCAGCGGGAGGCGTCGTGGTCGGCCACGTAATAGGTGGCCTTGGCCAGATGGCGCATGTCGCTGCCGACCTGGTCGAGGATTTCCTGCAACTGCTCGAACACGTAAATCGCCTGGGGCTCGCCGCGGCTGGGCTTCCGCGCGTACTGGCCGGAGACGTAGATCTTCCGGTCGGCCCGCACGAGGGCCACCCGGCTGAAGATGTGCGACGGCCGCACCTCCGGCGGGGTGAAGAACTCCAGGCGTTCGCCCCCCTCGTCCGACGGCGGTAACTGGGCGACCATTTCAATCTCGATCGGCACCGAAGCCAGCCATTCGACGAAGACCACCGGCGGGGTCATCTGATCCGGGAAGAACTTCTCCACCTCGCGCAACACCTCCTCGGCCGACGTGACCGGCCGCAGAAAGACCTTCACCTGCACCACGTGTTCGGGTTCAAGCTGCAAAAGGTCGAGCGTGTCCATCAACTCCGACATGGCCCGGTCGACGGCCGATTCGGTCAGCCCGCCGTCGGCCGGCAGGCCGGACAGATAGACCGCCCCGCCGGGCGGCAAGACGGCCGCGTCGGCGCGATTCGCTTCGCCGGCCACGGCTTCGGAGCGCCGCCGCACCACGCCATCGCCGCTGCCGGTGCCGGCGGCGACTGCGTCCAGCGCCACCTCCGCCCCGCGGCGCGGCAAGGGAGTCAGCACAGCGGTTATCGCCGGGCGGACCGCCGGAGGCAGCCGCTTTCCGAGCAACTCGCGGACGCGCACGATGGTCGGCGGCGCCAGCGCGTAGACGTGCAGCCGGACCAGCCTGTCCAACCCCGACCCCGCATCCTTCAATACGGCCTCCAGGTTGTCGAGCACCTGCTCGATCTGCTCGTCGACCGCGCCTTCGCCGACCAGTTCGCCTGCCGCGTCGAGAGGCAGCAACTGCCGGGTATGGACCAGTGGGAGGCCCTGGACCATCACGGCCTGCGACATGCCCTCGGGCGCATCCAGGGGAACGTACTCGATCGGCAGTTCCCCCGCTTCGGCGGTGGCCGGTTGGGCGGATGTTTCGTCGGCCCGGCAAAAGGCCGGCCCGAGCATATAGGCTGCCAAAAAGACGGCTGTCACGTATCGCCATGTCATCGTTGTGCTCTCTTCGTGTTGGAGTTCACGCTATAGCGTGCCGGATGTCGCATTGCGTGGGCTAGGCTTCCAGGTAAATCAGCGGAAAAGACAGGCTGGAAGCCTATCCCACGCCTTGCACGGTCTACACCTCCTCCGGCAGTTCGTACCCTTTCCGCTTCGGCACGTCGAGATACTCGTTGGCCTCGTCGTCGCCGGGGAAGGTTTCCTTCGCCGGGTCCCACTGGAGGCGGCGGCCCAGCCGGCGGGCGATGTTGCCCAGGTGGCACAAGGCGGCCACGCTATGCCCGGCCTCGACCGACATGATCGGGTCGTTGCCCGAGGCCACGCAATCGAAGAAGTCCCCCATGTGGTCGTCGCTTTCGTAGGCCCGCTCGGCGTCGGGCGGGAGCGGGTCTTCGTCCAGTCCCGGCGGATCGCATTCGTAGGCGTCGCGGAAAATGGTGATGCGGCCCTTCTCGCCGAG
>SKJM01000001.1 GCA_007122045.1 Planctomycetales bacterium
GGTCCGCGGGCGCGGGGCGAGGATGTGCTCGCTGATGCCCCACCGCGTCCACACCCGCAAGTCCTGCTGCTTCTCGGGGAACACGCCCAATTCCGGGTAGGCGACGATGGCCACCTGCGAGTGGCCGGGCATGGAGATTTCCGGCACGATGGTCACGTGCCGCTCGGCCGCATAACGGACCAACTCGCGGATATCGTCCTGCGTGTAGAATCCGCCGTGGCGCTGCCCGTCGAACTCGTGCGGCTGCCGGCTCAGGTGGCCGACAAGCGTCTCGTCGCGCCACGCGCCGACTTCGGTCAGCCGGGGGTACTTCTTGATTTCGATCCGCCAGCCCTGGTCGTCGTTCAGGTGGATTTGCAGGCGGTTGAACTTGTGCATGGCCATCAGGTCGATGAACCGCTTCACGTCGTCGACCGGGATGAAGTGCCGCGCCGGGTCGATCAGCAGCCCGCGCCATGCGAAGCGGGGATAGTCGGTTATCTCGACGCACGGCACGGACCACTCGACGCCCTCGGCGCGCGCGCGGGCGTAAAACTCCGGGGGAAAGGGTTGCCCGCGCCGTGCGAAGCGGGGATCGTCGACGGGCTCGCGGGCGTAAACCGCCGGGGGAAGGAGTTGCCGCAGTGTTTGCACAGCGTAGAACAGGCCCGCCGGCCGGGCCGCCGCCATGTCGATGCCGTCTGGCGCAACCCGCAGCCGGTAGCCCTCCGGGCCCAGGTCGCGTTCCAACCGAGGATCGATGCGGAGCCGGATGGAATCGGGGGCGTCGATGGCGCCGGCTTTCAACTCCAACCGGCGTCCGAAGGCCGGTTCCAGCGCTTCGACGAGTTTCCGCGCTTCGGCAGCCGCTTCGCCCTCAGCGACCACCCGCGTGTGTTCGGAGAAGGTGAACCGCCCTTCGTTCACCTGCACTTCGACGGGCCGGGGAATGATCGCCGGAGCGGCCGACGCGGCGGCCGGGAGGCACGCGGCGAGTACCGCAGTTGCCCGCAGGGCGCGATTCGGCCAGGGTGTGTGATGCACCGGCATGGGGTGCTCCTTGTAGTGATAACGTCGATTGTAGCACAACGTGCGGGAACGTTCGTCGCATTTCCGCCCAAAATAGTCGCAAATCGTGTCGCATTTCAGGTTGGGTGTGTCGCAGCGCGAGGAAACGACCACGATCGAATCGTCGAGGTCGCTCTGGTTCGAGCGATATGATGGGCGCAATCGAATGGGCGAACGATACTTGCTCGAGTTCCGATTGTGCTGGCCCCCGGGCGAGGTAGGCGAGTCAGATCAATTAGGCCTCCAGCCCGCCGTAAACAGTGTGGCTGAAGCATTGGGCTTATTCCTGAAACGCGTCCTCGGAAGCTGCAATCTCGATAGCCAGCGAAGCCATGGGCGCCAAGTCGACCTTCCGTTCCCACGAAGGGGTTGTGGGCTTCACCCTGGGCGGCGTCTTACCATCTTCAGTGCCGGTCCACTCGCGCATCAGAAGGTCTCCGTCCAAGTGATAGGTGTCAGCATCGAACGGCACGGTAACGGAACGGGGCTGGTCATCCACATTGACGAGGATGAGAACGACAGCCTCGCCGTCATCCCGGTGCCACGCGCCGGAAAGGACGGTGGGTGTCGTCACAATCAAATCGCGCGTGGCGACCCAGTTCGCCGTCACTTGCGAACCATCGGTAATGATTGCCGGCGGCCGGGCCATTCGGCCCCGCGACACGTAACGGCGCAATTCGAATCGGAGGCGCGCTAGCCGCTTCAGAAATGGAGCCGCAACGGGATCGTCAATAACTTTTGGGGCGATCCATCCGAGTTGCTCCCCCCAGACCAGGGATTGCGCTGTTTTTGCGCGCATTGCCACGCCTTTCCAGGAATCCCACTTGTAAAGTTGGCCGAAAAGTTGAACTTGCCCTCCATAAACAGCATGGAATAGAGGGATGGCGTCATCTGCATCGCGATAGCCCAACCACGTCAGATATCCGTCAACTCGATTGACATACGGCTCTGCGGCACACTCGGAAGTCAGAATCGTTTCCGGCGAGCTTTGACGAATGCTTTCCAGCATGGGCCAGTTGCCCTGTGTGAGCCACCAGTCGCCGCCCCCGATCGGGTGTGCATGATCCTCGTCGAAACACAACATTGAGGATACCGACGATATCTGATCCAGATAGACACCGTCCACGCCGTAGTCGGGCCCTGCGAGCTTCAGGACGAGATCTTTGACAGTCTCCCGCCACAAAGGCGTTGCCGGACACATGGGTGCGAATGTGTTGCCGCTGTACCGCTTGGTGGGCAGTGAAGCATCGTATGACTTTACTGCCGCGGGACGGGCGATCGTCTTGAAGTCAGGCAGTTTTGTATCCCACAGATGGGCGTTGATGTAAGGCATGACGCGCACACCTGCTGCCTGCAGTGCCTGGATGCCCTCGGCAAAGCCTTCTTTGGCAGGGAAATACTCTGGGTAACGGTCATCGAAGGGGATCTGGTGCCAGTTGTACCAATGAACTGCAACTGGGATGTCGTCCATGTATTCGGCAAACCGCTTCGCCTTGGCCACGGCCTCATCCATGGGAATGGGGTCGCGCCTCCAGGGCCACGGCCCGTTGCTCATAACCCAAACGGATATGTCCTTGAACCAATCGGGGGTATCGGGCCGCCCCGTTTGGGCACCGCGCGGCCACCAGCCGGCTTCCTTCCGGGCCCATTCCCGATAAATGTGTGCCAGATCGAACCAGTCGCCCTCGAACGGGCGGACGACCACTTCACCCGGCATCCCCCAGCCGGTACCCGGCACGCCCATGTTCGGCACGGGCCAATGCCATCGGATAGCGAGCCGCCCGCGCTTCACATTCATTTCCAACTCCTTGATGGACCCGCGCGGGTCGTGCGCAGCAACGTACACGCCGCCGGACGGACCATAGAAGCCGGAACATTGCATACTCAACAGGCCGCTCGGATAAGTGCGTCTTAGGGCAAGGTCCCGTTTGGCGCGGTGCAGGCGGCCACTGACTGACGGGATGACCACTTTGTCGTCATCGGTGACGGGAAACTGGAGGTCGGGAAAGGTGACGTTCCACACTGCAGCCTCGCCCCGGTTTTCAATGTCGAGCCGCCATGCCGCACCCGAAGGATGCTTACGGCGGACCATTCGCACGGTCAATTGGGCGAGCGGCCCGGCTCCGAGACCATCCCACACGACAACGGTGTCGCGGCCGTTCTCATCCAGCGCAACGTTCGGGTTCAGTCCCTCGCCCGTGCTTGCAATCCGCACGCGCTTGCCGTCCGGCAACCGAACGGTGGCGGCCCACCCCGGGGGGGGCATTCCCTCCAGTCGCCCCGGCTGTGGTCCATAATGGGTGTCGCCCGCCTCGAAGCGGTCCGCTGACGCCGGGGCTCCCTCGTTGTCGTGCGTCTCATTCGTTTCGGCCGCACCCGCATGGACGTGCTGCGTGCTACCTATCGAACACAGTGCAATGATGCTTAGCGCGATGGGAAATGTTCTTCGGACACCGTGGCATTTGTACATAGCTTCACCTCCATAAAACTTGAAAATTGGCTAAAATACAGCTTGTCTGTTTGGCGTACAAACGGCCAGACGACGGCCCGTTACAGTTGCAGTCACACTCGTGTAGCACCTTCGCAGTTGCGCGGAGGGCACATTTCGCCGGCCGGGCACACAAAATGCCGGCATCGCTTGCAATGAACATTTCAATGGTCGGACGCATGCAATTCGTCAAGCACCGCTTGGGCGTGGCGGGCAAGGTGGCCGCGCAGGTCGGATGCGTATGCCCGCAACGTCGCCTCGCCCACCCCCTCGTGGTCGCCCAGCCGGTACAGCGCTCGGGCCACGAGCATTTCGCGAAGCGACTGGCGCCGTGTGTGGACGGCGCTCAGGTGGCGCGCGTCCACGGCGTCGTGGGCCTTCGCGGCGTGCACGGTATCGTGGACGTAGCCCGACATCCCCGGTTTGGCGAGCAACTCGGCCAACGCGGGTGCCGCGGCGGGGTCGCCCAGTCGCTCTAACGCGAACGCGGCGGCACGATGGTGCGAGAACGCGGAATCGGCGTCCAGCAGTTTCGTTATCGCCACGATGTGCGGCGCCGCGTCCCGCACTCCGGCGATGCCCAGGGCCACTACCGTTTGGTCCAACGAACTCATCGCGTCGCCCCATTGGCCCCCGCCGTGATAATTCCATCCTTCGTCCCAGGCGTCGGCGTTGCGCACTCGCCTGACAAGCAGTTCCGCCCCCGTAGCATCGCCGAGCATACCAAGCATCCGCGCATAAGCATATTGCCGATCGCCATCGCTCGATTGGTAGGCCCGCCGCAGCAGCGGCAATGCTTCATCACGATGCAGGAAGACGATCGCCCGGGCGCGGTAGTTCCCCGGGGCCTGCCGGACCGCCTCGGCAATCGCGTCGGCCGGCATGGGGACGGAATCCGCGTGGTTCAGCACCTCCTTGGGCAGGTTGCCGATCTCGA
>SKJM01000805.1 GCA_007122045.1 Planctomycetales bacterium
AACGCGGTGGCGGCCAGCGCGTTGAGCACGTTGTGGGCGCCGGGCACTTGCAGCCGGACCTCGCAGACGGGCCGGCCCCGGTGGACGACCGCGAACGCGTAGCATCCCCGCCGACGCCGCATCCGCCCGGCCGACCACTCGGCCCCGGCTGTCAGGGCGAAGCGCTCCACGCGGCACGCCGCCAGGGCGGCCACGCGGCGCGAGTCGGCGCAGTCGGCCCGGGCGATCAGCAGGCCGCTCGGGGGAATCGACCGGACGAACCGCGCGAAGGCGTCGAGCAGGTCCTGTTTCGACGGGTAGCAGTCGAAATGATCGTGCTCGATGCCCAGGAGGACTGCCTGCCGGGGCTTCAGGTGGAGGAAGTTTGCGCGGAACTCGCACGCTTCGACCAGCGCGATGGGGCCCCGGCCGTAGCGGCCCCCCGAGATGCGGCCCGTGGTGGGCGCGCCGCAGAACACCAGCGGATCGCACCCGGCCTGCTCGAAGACATGAGCACACATTCCGACCGTGCTCGATTTGCCGTGCGTTCCGGCAACGGCTGCACAGTGCCTATCGGCGGTCAGTTCACCCACCATCTGAAAGTAGCTTCGCACGGGAATGCCGAGTTCGGCGGCCCGCTGCAATTCAGGGTTCTCCGGGGCGACGGCGTCGCTGTACACCACAAGTTCCGCCTCGGGCGGCACGTTTTGCGGGTGATGACCGCGACAAACGGCCACGGGGCCACCGTTGGATGACGGGAGGCCGCCGCCCTGCAGATCGGAGCCGGTCAGCCGCCAGCCCCGTCCGGCCAGCACGGCAGCCATCGCCTGCATTCCCGTGCCTCGTGCGCCGATCAGGTGTGCGTGTTGCATGATATCCGTCCATCGAGAACCGTCTTCCTGACGGGACTTGGCCGCCGAAATGGCTCAGCGACAGCACGCGCCATTCAATTTTATGCCGAGCCGCTTTCCGCCGACAGTCCGCCGAAACGCCGGCTGCGGCGGGCGTAGTCGCGAATCGCCTCGTGCAGTTGCGGCACGCCGAAGTCGGGCCAGCAGCAATCGGTCACCCAAATCTCGGCGTAGCTGATCTGCCACAGCAGGAAGTTGCTTACGCGAAGCTCACCGGCCGTGCGGATGAGCAGGTCGGGCTCGGGCATGCCCGCGGTGTACAGGTGCTCGGCAATGGTCTGCTCGGCGATTTGTTCGGGGTCGAGCCGGCCGGATTGCACCTCCCGCGCGACGGCGCGGACCGCGTCGGTCAATTCGGCCCGCCCTCCGTAGTTGATGGCCAGGCACACGTGCAGTCCGGTGTTGCCGCAGGTGGCGGCGATGGTTTGGTCCATTTCGCGCAGCGCCTTCTCGGGCATGCCTTCGCGGCGTCCGATGACGCTGACCTTGACGCCGCGCCGCACCACTTCGGCCCGCTGCTGTGCCATGTACTCGACGAGCAGGCTCATGAGGAAGTCGAGTTCCGCCCGGGGGCGTTTCCAGTTCTCGCTGGAGAAGCAGTAGAGCGTGAGCTGCTCGATTCCCAATCGCGAGCATTCTTCGGTCATCGCCCGGGCGCTGTCGGCGCCCCGCCGGTGTCCTTCGATGCGCGGCAGCTCCCGCTGCTGGGCCCACCGCCCGTTGCCGTCCATGATGACCGCAATGTGGCGCGGCAGCCGTTCGGGCGGCAGGTCGAGTGCGGGACGGTCGGCGGTGGAAGCGGGTTCGGGCATGGGGCGGTTCGCGGTTTCGTGCACGGTGCCGGAGCGGACCTACGGCTTGACGAAGATCGTCTGCTCCCGATCCGGGCCGACCGACACCAGTTCCACGGGCCGGCCCACCAGTTGGCTGATCCGGCCCAGGTAGTTCTTGGCGGCGGGGGGGAGGTCCTCGAAGCTCCGCACGTGGCTGATCTCCTGCCGCCAGCCGGGCAGGGTTTCGTACACCGGCACCACCCGCCGCACGTCGTCCACGTGGCTGGGGAAATTGGCCGTGCGCCGGCCGTCCAACTCATAGCCGGTGCAGATGCGAAGTTCCGGCAGTTCGCTCAGCACGTCCAGCAGCATGACGGCCAACACGTCGACGTCGCTCAGCCGGGCGGTGTAGCGGGCGGCCACGGCGTCGAACCAGCCGCAGCGGCGCGGGCGGCGGGTGACCGTGCCGTACTCGTTGCCCCGCTTGCGGATGTGCTGGCCGGTCGCGTTGTCCTGCTCGGTGGGGAACGGCCCGCCGCCCACCCGCGTGCAGTAGGCCTTCAAGATGCCGACGACCTTGGTGATGACGCGGCCGGGCACGCCGGCCCCCGCCGCGATGCCCACGCCCGAGCTGTTGCTGCTGGTGACGAATGGGAAGGTGCCGTGGTCGATGTCGAGCAGCGCGCCCTGCGCGCCCTCGAACAGGATCCGCTTGCCGTCCTCGATGGCGTCGAGCAGGTACGCGGTGGTGTCGGCCACGTGTGGCCGAAGCCGCTCGGCGTAAGCGCTGTACTGCTCGAATATGGTATCGGCGTCGAGTTCAAGCGGCTCCCCTCCCGTGCCGAGCGAGGCGAGCGCCCGCCTCTTGGCCTCGGCAATCTTCCGGACCCGGTCGCGGAAGTCTTCGCGGTACAGGTCGCCCAGACGGACGGCCCAACAGCGTCCGACCTTATCGCGGTAGCACGGCCCGATGCCGCGCAGCGTGGTGCCGATCGACTCGCCGTCGGCGCCCTGGTCGTTCATCAGCCGGTCTTCCTCGAAGTGCCACGGGAAGATGACGTGGGCCCGGTCGGAAAGCATCAGGTTTTCGCCCACCGGCACGCCGCGCGCCGCCAGGCCGTCGATCTCCTGCAACAGCGCCGCCGGGTTGAGCACCGTGCCGCCGGTGACGACGCACCGAACACCGGAGCGGAAGATGCCGCTGGGTACCAGCGACAGTTTAAACACCTGGCCGCCCATAACCACCGTATGGCCGGCGTTAGCCCCCCCTTGGTAACGGACCACGATGTCGTGCTGTTCGGTCAGCAGATCGACGACCTTTCCTTTGGCCTCGTCGCCCCATTGAAGGCCGATAACGGACGTTGCAGGCACGGTTTTCTTGCCCCCTTCTAACACCAACGTTCAACCCGGGAAGCCACCTTGCAGCTTTCCCAAACCCATTAGTTTAGTCGCCGGGTGCGGCCTGGGCAAGCCCCCCTCCGGGCTACCAGGAATGGCGACGTTATTGGGGCTGCCGGACCGCACTTTGCCGGTAGGATGGACATTCTAGTCCGTCGTCGGCCTGATGGGGGTGCGGAACGGAGAGTTGGAGTCCCGCCTTTAGGCGGCTTTTCCAACCGGCTAAAGCCGGCACTCCAACAGGGCCGGTCACCGCTTCAACTGCAAGGCGCATTCCTGCACCCGCCTGACGGACAAGAATGTCCATCCTACTCGCCGACGACGGACAAGAATGTCCATCCTACCTCGTGGTGGGCTGCTGGGGGCTGACGGCGTGGGAGCGCGCCCGCACCGCGCGAAAGCCGATGTGGTCGGAAGTGATATCCGGCGAGTACCGCGACCGTGCCGCCACGTGGTGATCGGCACGGTACTCCTCCGGCGAGACCCACGACCCGCCGCGCACGACCCGCTCGGTCCCTTCCGCCGGGCCGGGTGGATTGTGGCGGGGCCCGGTCCCGTAATAGTCGGCCGCGTACCAGTCGGCGCACCACTCGGCCACGTTCCCGCACATGTCGTACAGGCCGAACGCGCTGGCCGGATACGATTTGACCGGGGCGAGTCGCGCGAAGCCGTCGGCGTCGATCGCCCGGCCGTGCTGACGGTAGTTGGCCCGGTACCGGCCGCCGACCAGTTCGTCGTTTCCCCAAGGGAAGTTGCCGTCGCGCAGGCCGCTGCGGGCGGCGTATTCCCACTCGGCCTCGGTGGGCAGGCGCTTGTTCGCCCAGCGGCAGTAGGCCACCGCGTCGTACCAGGAGACGTGGACTACGGGATAGCGGTCGCGGCCGTCGATTCGGGTGTACGGCCCGCCGGGATGGCGCCAGTCGGCCCCCGGCGTCTCCACCCGGTGCCCCAATTCCTCGTCCCACACGAGCGACCAGCCCCGCTGTTCGGCGGTGGTCACGTAGCCGGTCGCTTGGACGAACGCGGCGAATTGGCCGTTGGTCACCTCGTGCTCGTCGATGCGGAAGGGGCTGAGGCGGACGGTGTGGGCGGGCCGGGCGTCGGGTTCCGGCGAGAGGTCGTCGCCCATCTGAAACGTCCCGCCCGGCAACGCCACCATGCGCCCGATGATCCGCCGGTCGAGTTCCTCGGCCGCGCGGCGATGATCGACGGCCGGCCCGCCGACGCGGTTGCCTCGCCGGGCGACTACCGCCACCGCCACCGCGGCGGCGAGAATGGCCAGCAGCATCCAGAATTGAACGCGTCGCACGGAGGCACCTCGGTCATTCGCGCCCTTGGGTGGTAGTGCGTCATCCGCGGCGTTGCTGGTAGCGCCGGCTGGCGTCGTGCAGCACGCGCCGTTCGCGGC
>SKJM01000597.1 GCA_007122045.1 Planctomycetales bacterium
CCATGGGTTACGCGCCTCCCTTGACCTTTTCGCGGGTCATCAGTTCCCGGAACTGCGGGTAGACGTCCTCCCGGGACGCCAGCTTGACGAAGCCGATGTTGGTGTGCTGCTCCTCCAGCGGCTTGAGGACGTCGAACACGGTGCTCCACTGCCGCATGGCGCTGATGGGAAAGTAGAAGCTGTCGGCCGGGTTGACCTGGCCGTAGCCGAACAGGTTGCAGTGCTGCAAGAGCTTGCGCGCGAGTTCGACCACGTAGGTGTTGTCGTCCTGCCAGTTGTCGCCGTCGGAGACGTGGAAGGCGTAGATGTTCCATTCGTCGGAGGGGTAGCGGCTGTCGATCACGTCGAGCGCCAGCTCGTAGGCGCTGGAGACGACCGTCCCGCCGCTCTCCATGGTGTGGAAGAACTCGTCCTCGTCCACTTCCCGCGCGGCCGCGTGGTGGGTGATGAACGCCAGTTCGCAGTGCTCGTACTTCGACTGCACGAAGCGGTACAGGAGCCAGAAGAACACGCGTGCGAGGAACTTCTTCGAGTCGTCCATCGAGCCGCTCACGTCCATCATGCACAGCAGGACGGCGTTCGACGACATGCGGGTGCGCTCGGCCAGCCGGCGGAAGCGCAGGTCCTCCTCGACGAAGCCGGAGCGGAAGGTCGAGCCCTCGCGCTGCTGCGCCTGCTCGCGCTTGATGCGCGCCCGCATCGTCCCCCGGCGGTGCAGCCGCGAGGCGGTGCCGTAGCGGCTGATGCCGGTCATGCCGGCCTTGTCCAACACGGGGATCTGGCGGAGCTGCTTGACGAGGAAGTCGGGCAGCTCGAGGTCGTCGAACAGGAACTCGTCGATGTCCTCGAGGGTCACTTCGACTTCGTAGACGTCGTCGCCCGGCTCCTGGCCGGCCATGCCGGGACCCTGGCGCCCTTCGCCTTTGCCGGTGCGGAAGGTGCCGCCGCGGCGCTGGCCGGACCCGGAGCCCACCCCGTCGCCCTTGCGGCCGAACTGGAAGCGGTATTCGGGGAAGGCGCGGATGCGGAACGAGGCCTTCTGCCCCTTGCGGTCGGAGCCGATGATGTCCTGCTGGGCGACCAGCCGGGCCAGCCCGCGGCGAATCGCCTCCCGGCACTTCTCCCGGTGCCGCTTCCGGTCGCGCCCGGCGCGCTGGCCGCCGGGCAGGCGGGAATAATCGCGAATGCTCATCTTTATTCCTGGAACAGGTTGTGGTTGTGGGCGAACCGCAGCACGACGTCGACGCACACCGGGCAGTAACCGTGGTCGTGGACCATGGTCTCCACCATCCGGTCGTAACGCTCCTGGTCGTCGGCCGTCTTGATCGAACCCCGCGAAATGACCCGCGTGTAGTCCGACACGGAACTGAACAGCCGCCGCTTGACCGCCTCGCGGATGCGCTCGTGCTCCTTGAAGCTGATCGTCTGGCCGTGCTGGCGGCGGCGGGCGACGAACGAGGCGATCTGGGAGCGGAACTCGTCGGCCTGCGCCTTGTTGCGGATGCCGATGGGCCGCTCCATGGCGCCCATCAGGTCCTCGCTGGGTTCCTCCAACTCGTGCGTCTTCGCGTCGCGCACCTGCTCGCGCATGTTGTACGCCAGCACGTGCTCGAGGTACTCCTGCCACATCTGCTCGGCCGATTCCTCGTAGGCGTGGATGAAGCCCATCGCGATGTGCTCGCGCAGCACCTCTTTGAGGTACCAGCGGCGGACGATCCCCTTGAGGACCGTGTCGTCGAGGTGTTCCCGCTGCTCGGGCGGCAGGTCGTAATCGTGGATGAACTCGCTGAGGACCTCCATCACCTGTACCGGCGTGACGCAGCGGCAGTCGGGCGTGCGGGCCAGGGCGGCGCCCATCGCCTTGGTGGCGAACCGGGTCGAGAAGCCCTCGAGCCCCTCCTTCGGACCAGCCTCTTCGTACAACTCGCGGATGTCCACCGGCTTTTCCGTGGCCGATTGCTCCGCCACGTCCTGCCCGTCGTACAACTTCACCTTCGTCAGCAGGTCGACCTTGTTCGAGTCGTGCAACACGGTCAGCTCGGTGAACAGGGCGCAGACGTCCAGTGTGCCCGGGGCCAGGTGGGCGGGCTTGCCGTCGGTGGCCGTGAAGCTGGCGTCGCGCACCACCACCTTTTCCAGGATGCGGCGAATGTCGCTCACCTGCCGCGAGTAGCGGAACTTGATCGGCACCATGCGGTCGACCAGCGCCTCGTTCCGCTTGTCGGTCTTGAACCGCTCGAACTCGGTCTCGTTCGAGTGGGCGACCAGCACGCCGTCGAAATGGATCATTGGGTGCTGGCCCGGCGCCCGGTAGCGCTTCTCCTGCGTGGCCGAGAGCAGCGGCAGCAGCAGCGGCACGGGGTTCTTGTTCAACTCGTACAGGTCGACGATGCCGCGATTGCCGCGGTTCAGCGCGCCGTCGAACTCCAGCACCCGCGCGTCGTTCTCCGGGTATTTGCCAATCAGCCCGAGGTTCTCGCGGCCGATCAGCAGGCTGACGTCCATGCTGTTTTCGTCGGAGGGAGGCAGGATGCCGATTCCCACCCCTTCATCGCCGGAGAAACGGCGCTGGATGACCGGGTAGTCGGCGAACTCGCCGTGGAACTCGTCGCGCAGCCGCTGCTTGCACACCGGGCACAGGTGGCCCTGGTAATTGCCCGGCGCCACCCCCAACACGTCGCTCCAGCGCCGGCGGAGGTCCTTGGGCACCAGGTGCAGCGGCTCCTCGTGCACGGGGCATCCCTCCAGGGCGTAGAACGGGGGCGCCATCTCCAGGGCAAACTTCATGTGGTCCAAGAGCGACGTCTTGCCGGATCCGACCGGGCCGACGAAGTACAGGATCTGCCGCGATTCCTCACCGCCGCTGGCCGCGGCCTTGAGGAACTCCATGATCCGCATGATCGCCAGGTCGAGCCCATAAAACTCCGGCTCGAAAAACTTGTAGCGGAGGATCTTCCGGGCCCGCCCTCCGTAAATGCGGAACAGCCGCTTGTCGCTGGACGTGTCGATCTCCTCGACGCCGTACCGCGTGATCGCGCTGTACAGGCGCTGGTGCGCGTTTTGGACGATCGAGGGGTCCTGCTTGACCCGATCGTAATATTCCCGAAAGGTCCCCCGCCACAACGTCTCGGCGTTGCTGTGGCGGACCTCGGCCAACAGGTCGTCGAAATTGTCACTCATCGTATTTTCTCCAGGGTGTTTCCTCGGCAAGCCATCCACCGCTTCCCCGCGAGTGGCCGCTGGCGCGTGCCTTGGCTCAACGGCCGGGGGAACGCGCGGGCGCACGCGCTGCCGGCGAGCTAAAGCCGACTCACTCAGGGAGCGCCCTCGCATGGCGAGCGCGAGGCAGTATGCGAGGCAACACAGAGTTGCAAAAGAACCAAAGGCATCCTCCGCTTCCACCCAACGGGTCAAGCAGGGGCTTCATCTTTAGTGTACGCCCATTTACCGCAACCCGCCAACCAAAAAAACTTTGCGCGGGTCATGCGACCCCTCCCTGAATGGCGTATTGGAGGGCCGTGAAGAACAGGTGGGAAAGCATTGGAGCGTATGGCAGAATAGGAAAGATGCCGGCCCCCCTTCTCAGGCCGCGCCGGCGCCAGTATCATGATACGCTCTCCGAAAACATTACCCTCGCGCTTGTCTTGCCGTTATGGTACACCAAGAGCAAATGACGTTCGAAACCGCCGGCCACGGCCGAATGACCGACTTGACCGCAGGCGTGGCCGAAGTGGTCCGGCGGTCGGGTATTCAGACGGGCGTGGCCGAGGTGTTCGCCGTGGGCAGTACGGCCGCCGTGAGCGTGGTCGAGTTCGAGCCCGGCCTCTGCCGCGACGTGCCCGAGATGCTCGACCGCCTCATGCCGCCCAGCCGCAACTACGGCCACGAGCAGGCCTGGCACGACGGCAATGGCCACTCGCACCTCCAGGCCACGCTCATGGGGCCATCGCTGTCGGTACCCATTGGGGAGGGCGATTTGATCCTGGGCACTTGGCAGCAGGTGTTCCACATCGAGTGCGACGTCCGGGGCCGGCACCGGACCGTAGTGGTGACCGTGTTGGGGGAATAACCCGGACGGGGGGGCGGTTGCTGGTTGCTGGTCAATAGCGCGCAGGGGGAAGTGCGCAGGATGGGGGGGCCGTACAGTAAAGACGGGTGCCAACCAATCGACTGCACCACGCACTCTGCTCGACGGCTACCGGCCGGCCATGGCCTTGGCGTTGCGCACCAGCTTGAGGAACTCGGCCCGGTAGCCGAAGGAATCTTCGCCGACAGCCGGCTCGGCCAGCGCGAGGACGCCGTCGTAGGTGAACCCGCGCAGGTGCTCGCTCTGGCGCAGCAGTTGGCCGAAGGCGGCCACCGCGGCGGCGAACCGGAAATCGCCCGGCGTTTCCTCCAGCGGCGTGATCGCGTCGGCGTCGAGCGGGAAGTCGAGCCGGCTGGAAACGTCCCCCTCCGGCTC
>SKJM01000479.1 GCA_007122045.1 Planctomycetales bacterium
AGACATGGCAAATGGTACACGGTTCACTACGGTTTCATCCCGAACGAATACAGCTTGGCGCCCTCGATGTCGAAACGCAAACGAACCGCTTTTCCAACGTAGGGTTCCAAGTTCGCGGCCGCTTCCCATCGCACCACGCGGTCGGTCGCATCCGCCCTGATCGGCCGCCCCTGCCGCAGCACGTTGCCGGACTCGTCGACCACGGCTACCGTGACCGAACCGCCGTCGGCGTCGCAGGTGATCGTCAGCGTCGCGCCCGAAAGCGGCACCGGCCTGGTGAGCACCACGGCCGGCTTGTCTTTATCGTCGGGCTGATACCCGGCGAAGCCGTCGGGCCGCAACGTGGCCAGGGCCAGGAAGCTGTCGCGCCAGTCGGTGTGCGGCCCGTTGGAGGCGCCGTAATACAAGCGGATTTCGCCGTCGAGGAACACCGGCGCGCTGGCGTACGCGCAGCCCCAGTCGTAATGGCCGTCCGTTTCGGCGTTGGGAATGAGCGGGGTGCCCGGGTCAATGCGGTGCCACGTGACGGTATCGGGACTCCAGGCCAACTCGGTGTGGGTGCGGTCGTTGCCGCCGTGGCGAGGGTCGTGGAAGATGGCAGGCAGCCCCAGGTACACGCCGGCGTAGCGGAAAACGGGCATGGAATACACCTGCGCCTGCGGCGTGCCGCGCAGCACCTCGACCGCCTTGGTCCAGTTCAGGAAGTCGGCGCTTTCGGTGCGGCCCACCAAGCGCTGCCTGGGGCTGTCGGAAAAGAGCCGAGTTATGCCCACGTACTTGCCCAACTCGGGCGCCCAGAAGGCGTTGTTGTGCGTATCGCCCGGGGCTGCAATCTGTGGGCTGGGGATGAAGTCGCTCCACCGCAGCCCGTCGGGCGAGAATCGCACTCCCATCGCGCCCCGCGCTCGCAGGAACATTTTGTACCGGCGCGCGGGATCCTCCTCGAACGGGTCTTTATACACGCCCGCGCCGTGGTTTCCCACGGCCACCAGGTTGCTCGGCTCGCCGTTCCAGGGGTGCAGGTCCAGCAGCGGTTTCTCCCAAGCGATGCCGTCCTTGGAAACGGCGTAGCACAGCCCGTCGCCGCGCCTCCGCGGGAACTTTCCGTACGTGCCCCGCACCCGCTGCTCGCGCGGAACGGGCTCGCCGTCTTCGGTAACCGCATCGCGGGTAAAGGTCTTGTACCAGATCTTGTAAACGCCCTCCTCGCGGTCGAGCGTCACGTTCGGATACACGTTGTCGAACCGTGCTTCCCACGGATGCTCTTCGCCGAACAGCGGGTTGGCCGGGTGCTTCCGGGCCGTGCCGACCCGCAGCACGGCGTTCTCCGCACGGTCGATGATGCGGCTGTCCAACAGCAGGTAGCGGTCGCGCTCCCGGGCGGCCAGGTTGTGGACGAGCAAACAGGCGCAAAACAACAGCGCCAAGCAAACAGTGCCGTGTGGTTTCATGAATCGTTCTCCGGTCCTGAGTAAAAGGGCTATTCTTTCTCGGCCGGCATTTCTCCATCGCCGGTCCGTTCGCCCTCGAGCAGCCAACTGAGGTTGAAGCGTGCAAGCTGGATGGCCGAATACATGCCGTCCGGTCCGCCCTCAAAGAGCAGGTAAGCCTTGCCCTCGCTGGGCGTGCCGGGTCGGCCGGCCGCCAGCGAGGAATAGGCGCTCGGCCCCTCGTATACCAGACGCTTGATCGGCCACGTTGCTCCGCCGTCAAAACTGGCCCACACCGTCATCCGTATTCTTTCATGGGAAGGGGTGTCGGCATTGCTGTAGAGCAGAATGTCTCTCCCCGTAACCGGCAGCCGCACCAGTCCGCCCAGCATCCCGAAGTGCGTCTGGTAGTTCGCCCCGCGCCGCTCCGTACCGCGATAACGGGGCCCGTCGGGCAGCACGTTGCTAAGGGCCAGGTCGTCGAAGCTCTCTCCCCCGTCGTAGCTCCAGGCGAACGGCCGGTTGTGCTCGAAAACATCGTCCTCATAATAGTTTTTGCGCGCGGTGAAGAAGACTCGACCGTCCTGCAATTCCACGAGCGCCGACTCATTGGTCCACGTTTCCGGAAACAACCCGCTCACCGTCCACGTCGCGCCTCCGTCGTCGCTGTAGATCGCACAAGCGTGGTAAGTCGCTCGTTCCCCGCGCCCGGCATTGCTGAGTGCAAACCATTGCGGAATGAGCAGCCTCCCCTTGTTCTCCCCGTGCCGGAGCGTGATCCCGGTTTCGTTGACGCCGATACCGAGGACATACTTGCCCCAGCCTTGCCACCTTGCTGAACCGGGTCCCCGTACGATGGGCCCCTTCTCGACGCGCCATCGGTGGCCTCCGGCATCCCGCAGCCCCATCCTCTGCTGGAGCCATCGCATGACGTCATTCGGCTTCAGAGCGGCCTCTTCCCGGTTCCAGGTCTTGCCATGATCCCGGCTTCGCCAAACGATCGCACCTTCGGCGACACTGCCAAGATCGACGGCCAAGACGTCCCCGGTGGTTTCGTCGACGACCATGCTATTTCGCAACGGCGACTCGTGATTCGTCCAGCTTTCGCCGCCGTCTTCACTGCGTCGAAACTGGCCGGCGCCGCTTGCCAACACGGTTCCATCGGCGGCGATCAGGATATGAGGCATCCGGCCAGAACCAAAAAGAACGTCCTTCCGAAAAAAAGGCTCGCCCAGAAAACCTTCCAGCTCCCCTTCTGCCGGCCTGTCGCCGGGGAGCATCGGCCTGGGCTCGGGTTCGGAAGCGTGCACAGCGCCGGTCGACACGAGACCAAGCGCAAGAATTCCTCCAAGCACGAAGCTTGCAATCGTGCGGTCATTCTTGATAGCGATTTTCATTGTCTGCACTCCGTCTATGGCAAGTGGAAGTCGAGCGTCGTGGTGGTCGTGGGCAAGTCGGCGGTGGTGTGATGGTCGGCAAACAGCGGCGCGCCGTGGGCACTCTCGCCCGAGGGGTCCGGTTGGCCGTCGTAGCCGGAAATGACCACCGCATGGGGGCCTCCCACGGTGCCGCGCCCCGAGCGGGCCGTGTTGTAGCGGCCGCCCTCAATCGGCGCGTAACCCGCCGGACCTTGGTTGCCTTGAGCCGTGTCGGGCAGAAAGCGAATCACTCCGGCGGGCACCGGCTCGCCGTGGAACGTTACTTGGCCGGAGACATGGTGCTGCGCCGGCCCACCCGAACCGCAGCGGGCCCCAAGCAACACGGAGGCCAGCGTCAGGGCAATGATCGTTGATTTTCTTTTCATGGTTGGCTGTGGAGGGTGTGCACCTCGCCGCCGTTGCGGCTGGCGGTCGCCAAAAAAACGGCATGGTTGATCGTTTCGGAAACGAACGTGACGGATCCATCGCACAAGGCGAACTGCGCCCCGCCGGGGTGCTGGCTGCCGAACGCGCCGTCGTTGAACTTGTACGGCAGTCCGGCGTTGATCGGATCGAGCACGTTCTTGCAGGTTCCCTGGGCGGTTCCGTTGAGGGTTGAACCGCGGATCCAGGTCCGGTACGCCAAGTAAGCATTCCAGGATATCTCGCCCAGGGCGAACGTGTTCGACGTGCCGTCGGTCACGTCTTCCAGCCGTACCCGGCTGTCCTTGTACAACACGCCTTGGGTGGCCATCCTGCCATGCGTAGCGGTTGTGGAGCCTTCAGCCGCGTAGCTCTGGTCGGTCATGGGATTGGTGCCCAGCGGCCCCATAATGCCATAGTAGTGCGTGGTGAAAGGGTCGACGCCATTCGAATTCGGCGGCACGCGCTCGGGGAACCGGGTGCCCGATGGCCTCAAGTTCGATTGGTCCTCGCTGGAACTGGGGCAGAGGATCATGTCGAGCCGGTTGAGCGAGTGTTCGATCTTACCGTTCGACGTGCTCGAACTGCCCTCCGGGCGAATCCAATATTCGCCTGCGCTGAAGTCGAACCCATCGTACAGGGCCTTCTGCTCCAAGTAAGGCAGGAGCATGACGATATAGCCCAGCCCATTGCTCGTAATGCCGCCCGGCGGGAACGTGCGATGCGCCGAGTGGTAATTATGCAGCGCCAGCCCCATTTGCTTCAAATTGTTCGCGCACTGGAGCCGCCGGGCCGCCTCGCGCGCCGCCTGCACCGCGGGCAGCAGCAGGGCGATCAGGATGCCGATGATCGCGATGACCACGAGGAGTTCGACGAGGGTGAAGCCGGATTTTGGATTTTGGATGGTGGATGGTGGATGGTGGAAGGCGGATGGCCGATGGAGTAGCATGCTATGCGTCCTTGTGTTTGTCATGTTACCTTCACGCGCAGGGTGAGTAGCCGTCCCCATGGGCCGCGAAGAACTGCGGAACCGAATGAAACGCTTCGCGTTACGGATCATCAATCTTGTTTCCCGAATGCCCCGCAATCGCGTGGGCGATGTCCTGGGGCGCCAAATACTTCGTTCCGGCACGTCGATCGGAGCCAACTACAGCGAAGCCATACGGGCTTCGTCGAAGCGTCACTTCAT
>SKJM01000716.1 GCA_007122045.1 Planctomycetales bacterium
GCCCGCGGCGGAAGGTGGCGCGGGCGGGGCAGCCTTCGCCGGGCCGGGACGCGCCGCCGGCCATGCGGTCGCACACCGCCGAGATGCTCGCGCCGGTGCTCGCGGCCGGCCCCCGCGAAAAACGCCCACTCTACGACTTCGCCGCCGAATTGGACGAGCAAGACGACGACCTGGACATTGCCGACGTGGGCACCGAAGCCAAGCCGCCGTGGGAAGTGGACGGCCGCCGATGGCATTGCGCCGACCGGACCGCGCGCAATGGAAATCCCTGCCGTTGGAACGGTCGAATCCTCGCGGAAACCGTCGACCGCATCCAGCAGCGCGCCGAGGTGTTCAGCGAGACCGATTGGAACAATCGCACCATCGTCGAAATCCGCGCCGCCCGGAAGGCCGAGGGCTGGTTCTTCCACGCCATCACCGGCGAGGAGTGGCTGCTGAAGATGAAGTTCCGCACCGGGCGCAACACGTTCCGAACCGATGAATTGGTTGCGCAGCTCGAGTTGAAGCCGCTCAACGACATGCCCGAACTGCCCCTGTACGGCCGCGAGCCGCGGGTGAAGGTGCAGAAGCTTCGCGGGCCGTGGCAGGAAATTGAACTGAAAGTCCACGCCTACGACGAGATCGACCGGCCCGAGTTCTGGCAGTTCGTCGACGAGGCGGTCGACGGCTTTGCCAACTTTCGCAAGCGGGTGGAACAGCAGTCCGACATCCTGCACCCCTGGAAGCAGCTTGGCCGCAAGTGGCACTTCGCGCGGCGGGGGTTTGCCTCAGGCAAGTCGCCTCAGTGGGACCACGAGCTTCTCGAAGACCTGTTTCGCATGCTCACCGACACCGCCCCCGACGCCCGCGTGCTGTGGACCAACAAGCAGGTGGTTCCGCTATACCTTCCCGACCGGCAGGAGCCCTGGGCGGCCGTGCAAACGAAGAAGCCCGACGCCGTGTACCTGCACCTGACCAGCCCGAAGAACCGGTTCACCCAGGGGCAGATTCGCAACCTCGGCCATCTGCCCGCGATCGACGGTGAACGTTCCGACAGCGACGTAATCCACCTGCATTTCCGCAACCGCGACGACCTTAGCCGCGGCGACCTGAAGGCGTTTCTCCGGGAGCACGTTCGTGCGGCGGTGGAGTAGCCGGCACTTCGTGGATTCGCCTGCTGTGGCAAACTGTATTGGGCGGCCGGGCGCGGCACCCGCTCACTCGACTGCCTTGAGCATCGCATCGGCGAAGTCGAGCAGTTCCCACATGCGACCTTCCACGACCTGGACGACGATGTCCACTTCCAGCTTCCGATACTCGTGGACGAGGATATTCCGAAAGCCCACCATCGACTGAAGCGTTTGCATTTGCTCCGCGCTGATCAACCCGCCATGGTGTAGCAACGAGAAACTCTCGCGGCTGTCTTGGGGCAGCCCCAGCTTCTTGACCTTGATGACGTGATTGGCCATGTCGATGGCCAATTCGCAGGCCCGCTGCAAGTTCATGCTGATGGCGTCCTGTCGCAGGTAGTCGGTCTGGAAGGGCGTGCCGGTGTCGAGCGCGTAGTACTTCTCAACCTGCGACAGGCATCGCTCGATGCTGATCTTTTTGTTCAGCAGGACCTCGTTCATGCGCCGATAAACCTCCCGCTGCGGAGGCCCTCGGCCACTATCTCGGCCCGTTCCTCGTTGAGCTTCTGGTAGAAGGAAAGCACGAGCATCTCCAACTCTTCGGCCGCGTATCGATCGGTACAGAAGATGCGGCGCCCGGCGAAAACCACCTCTTTCTGCACGACCGTGGGCGCCTGCCGCAGGTTGATCAGATCGACGTCTTTGCCGAGCAGTTGCTCCAGCGCCACGTGCAGGCCCGACCACGTAAGGCTGCCCGACCGCTTCGCCTCCGCCGGCGGCAACAGGACGGCAATGTCGACATCGCTGCCGGGCCACTCGTGTTCCGTGCCGTACGTGCCGAAGAGATACACGGCCTGAACCTGCGGATGATGCTTCAGGACGGTGTTCACAATCGCTTCGTGGTCAGCCATGGGTACGCATCGCCGAGAGTGTTTACGGAAAGCCCGTCTGTGGCGTCGAGCGGGGCCATTCCCTTCGACAACGGTGATTGTACGTGGACAACACGCCCGGGTCAACCCGGCGACAGGTAAGTCGGTGGAAAAGACAGGCTGGAAGCTATCCCACGTTTCCCGCTGCCGGTAGGTTCGTGCATTACTGCCGCTGGTCCAATTCCAACAGTGCCATAAGCAACGTGCCTACTCCGTCCATCGATTCGTAGTACGGTTTGGCCGGGTGGCCGCGGAACAGACCTTCGTGGTGGAGTTTGGCGATGGCGTCGTCGGCCACCTGCCGGGCAAGTTCTCCGTAGCGCTCTTCGCCGGTGAGCCGGCGCATGGCCAGGAAGAACAGGACGGTCTTCCCGTAATGGTCGGCATAGGCGCCTTGCTGTGCCTGGTTGCGGGCGTACGCGTCGTACCACGTCCCTGTCTTGCACGGGCCGGCCGGCAGCCCGCCCTCGATGAACTGCGCCCAGCGCCGGGCCGCCTCGACCAGCGCGGGCTCGCCGGTCGTCTCGGCGGCCAGGGCGTAGGTGACGGCCGTGTCGAGCGGGTGTTCGTAGCCTGCCGCGTACGGCTGCCACAGGTCGATGTGTCCGCGCGGCTCGTACTGCGCGTATCCGCCGCGCACGCGTGGTCCGGACACGGGCGTTCCGTCGAGCCGCAGGCTGCCCCAAAACTTGCCCGTCGCGGCGTCGTAGCCGTATTGGGCGTACGCCTTCAGGTAGGCGACCGCGTGGTCGCGAAAGGCCGGCTCGCCGGTCCACTCAAACGCGTCCAGCAGGCAGCGGCCGTAGAGCCCCGCCACCGACGTGTCGAAGTGGCTGCCGTCGAACCGCCCGCGGCCGGCGTTGGGCCGATTGGGGATCAAGTCCGTTTCCCGATGGCGCCGCTGCCAGTAGTAGTCGGCCAGCAGCCTTGCGCGGTCGAGCCACTCGGGCTGCTCGGTCTTGTGATAGAGGAACGCGAACGCGCGGAGGATTTCGCCGGCCGACATGGCGAAGTCGCACCCGCGACGGCCGTCGCCGTGCCGGTTCACTTCGCCGGTGTCCTTGTTGATGACGTGCCACTTCCACAGGGCCTCGATTTGGCGGGTGACCGCTTGGGGATTGACGGCCCATAGTTCGGGCCAGGCGGCCCGCTGCACGTGGATTTCGTGGTGGTTGCCGGCGTGGCCGGTCATTGCGTCGCGGTAGGCGTCCCAGTGGCGGTGCCATCCCCACCACAGCAGCCCCTTGTCGCACACCAGGTTCTCCATGTAGTAGCCGAGCGACTCATCGGCGAACGCGGCGTACCGCCCGTCGCCGGCGCGGCGGGTGAGCGCGTACATGGCGCGGATCGTCTCCTGGTCGAGCCATAGGTTGCCGCCGGCCGGCCCCCGCCGCTCCCGCCGCGTGACCCGAAACGCCTCGTCCAGCGGCTTCGGGTCCGGCGGGCAGGTGCGCGTGCGGACGTCCAGAATGTTCATCAGGATGGGCGAGTGCACCTCGCCGTACCGGTCAGTGCCGTGCTCGATCAGTACGTCAAGGCACGCGCGCACGTACTCGGCATACGGCCGTTGGCGGCCGGGCCGGGCGGTGGAATCGTCGCCGGCCGTCGCCGCGGCCATCAGGCCGAGGGCGCAGGCCGCCGTCAGCGGGCGAAAGTAAACGGAAAGGCATGGACAATGCATGGGAAAACTCCTGACATGGAAAGGGTTGGTCGAGCGGGCGGCGATGCCCTTCAGCGGTTGGCGGTTTGGCCGGCGGGCAGGTGAAAATCAATGACAAGCCGCCGCGATCCCGCCGGTACGTTCGCGTTCAGCCCGCTGGTGTGTGGGACGGCGTAGCGGGCCGGCACGTTGCCCTGCGGGGACGAACGTGCTCCCGGACGCACCTCGGCGGCAAAATCGCCCTGGTCGCTGACGGCCACGTGGTAGTCGCCGGGCAGGGCGCCGTCGTTCGTGCCGAAGGTACTCAGCCGATAGGAGCCGTCCGCCTCGATCCGGCCCAGTGCCACCCGGTGCAAGGAATCGGTCTCCGTGTCGGCCGGCATGAATGCGATGGTACCCGCCCTGACCGGCTCGCCGTTCCAGGTAACCCGCCCGCTGACGGGCACGGTGTCGGGCAAGGAACGGCCGCACCCCAGCGGCAGGCAAACCAGAACCAGTGCGCCGACGTGTTTCCATACGCTCATTGCGGCACCTGGGCCACTTGGCCGCTGCTGCGGTGCCCCAGGAACACCCAGGTGCGGTAATCGACGCTTTCGGCGATGAAGTGGACGCTCCCGTCGGCCATGGCCACCTGGACCCCGCCCGGATGATAGCTGTTGTAACCCAGCGACCAGAAGTGGCAGCCGTTCTGCACCCAGTTGTTCGGAAACGGCTTGCACGCCATGGGCGTGTTGTGCTGGTTGGGCGGAA
>SKJM01000456.1 GCA_007122045.1 Planctomycetales bacterium
CGGTCGGTGAACCACCAGGCGTACAGGTCGCGCGCCTTGGCAAACCCCCACGATTCCAGAAGACCGGCGTAGTAGGGCCGGTGGTGGTTCATCATGAACCGCGGAGGCGTGTCGAACCCGTCGACCAGCAACCCGCACGGGTAATTGGTCGAGTAATCGATCGGGCCCATGATGTGCGTCCGCCCGCGGGCGAGCAGCCACTCGGCCGCTCCCTCGAGTAAGGCCCGGACGGCTTCCCGGTCGTCGAAGCACTCGAACATGCCGAAGCACCCGGTATTGGTGCCGTGCTGCCGGTTATAGTTCGGATCGTCGCTCACCAGGAGGCGGCCCACCGGCTGCCCGCCGCGGGTGGCCAGAAACTGCACGGCATCGCCGTGCAGGTAGAAGGGGTGTTTGCGCCGGTCGAGGAATTCCTTCACCTCGACCAGCAACGGCGGCACCCAATTCGGGTCGTCGGCGTAGATGGCCCAGGGCAGGCGGCAGAAGGCGTTCAGGTCGGCGCGATCCTGCACGCGGCGCACTTCCAGTGTTCCCGTGGGAGCTTCCGGGGGCTTCGGCAGCACCGCGGCGCCGCGCTGCGGGAGCGGCGGCGGCACGCGCACCACGCCGGTTTCGGGTTCGACCGCCTGCGGCTCGGCGTCGAGGTCGTAAAGCCGGTAGGTCTTGGTGATCTTCGCTCCCCCCTTCTTCAACGCGCCGTAGGAAAGCTTGTTTGATTCGAGCACCCAGGAAAACTCCGCCTCCTCCAGGTCCCAGGCTAGTGCTTGCGGCGTCAGACCGTGCATCAGCAGCAGGCCGATGCCCAGCCGCTGGTATTCCGGCAACACGTTGGTGCTGATGATGCGAACCCGCTTGATCGCTCGCTTGTTTCGCAAGAGGCGAATGAAGCCGAAGGGAAACAGCCGGCCGCCGATGGCCCGGATGCGCGGATTGTAGTCGGGCAGGGCGAACGTGGCGCCGATGACCCTGCCGTCGAGTTCCGCCGCAACGGCCAATTCCGGAACAATCAGGTGCTGGAGGGCTCGAGCGGTATGCCGCACCTCGTCGGGGCTCATGGGGACGAAGCCCCACGTGTTGGCTAGCGCGCGATTGTAGACGGAAAGGAACGTTTCGACCTCATCGAGGAACCGCGACCGGTCGAGGGGGCGCAGCGTGACGTCGTAATGTTCGAGGATACCTTCGACGATCGGCCGGAGCTTCTCCGTAATGACCGGCAGCAGCGACCGGTGCCCCCAGAACGCGTACAGATCCTGCGACTTTCGGAATCCGTAGTTTTCCAGCAGTTGCTCATAGTACGGCGGGTTATAGGTCATCATGAAGGTGGGCGGCGAGTCGAACCCGTTGATCAACAGACCCAACTCGTGGTTCAGCGAAGGGTTCGTCGGCCCGCGCAGCCGGAACACGCCCTGCTGAAAGAACCATTGCCGCACGGCGTCGAACAGGCCGTCGGCCACCTCCTGGTCGTCGATGCTTTCGAAGAACCCGAAAAAGCCGCGGCGTTCGCCGTACCGCTCGTTGTGACCGCGGTTGAGAATGGCCGCGATGCGCCCGCACGGCTCGCCGCCGCGCACGGCGAGGAAGGTCTGGACCAGGTTCCGCGCGTAGAACGGGTCCGGCGCGAACCCGACCAGCGCCTTCGCATTCCCCCGCAATGGTGGAATCCAGTTCGGGTCGCCGCGGTACAGCCGCCACGGAAGTTCGAGGAATTCGCGCCGGTCTGCTCGAGATTCGACCCGCCTGATCACAATATCGCCCATCTTCGGCCCTTCGCACGCGGTATTAAACGACCTATTGTAATCCGCCTTGGGGGGATGCGTCAACGCCCGGCCTCCGCGTACGGTCGGGGGCGGCTCGGGTTGCTCTGCCCGCCCTGCGTCCGCTACACTGGGGGGAATTGGAGGAGGCCAATCGCTTCGAATGGAACTGATGAGGATTAAGGCGAATGGGAACGGCGTTGGTGACCGGCGCAAGCGGATTCATCGGAACTTACCTGGCCCGTGCCCTGCTCGAGCGGGGCGATTCGGTCACCTGCCTCGTGCGACCCACCTCGAACGTCGCGCCGCTGGAGGCCCTGGGGGTGCACCTGTGCACGGGCGATTTGACCGACGCCGCCACCGTCCGATCGGCGGTCGCCGGCCACGACACGGTGTACCACCTGGCCGGCCGCACGCGCGCCCTGACCGCCCGGCAGTTTCGTGTGGCGAACGCGGACGGCGCGCGGGCCGTGGCGGAAGCCTGCGCGGCCGAAGGCACCCCGCCGGTGCTGATATGCGTCTCGTCGCTCGCCGCCGCCGGTCCCTCGCCCCGCGATCGGCCGCACACCGAGGGCGGGGCGCCGGCGCCCATTTCGCATTACGGGCGGAGCAAGCGGGCGGGCGAACTGGCCGTGGCGGCGTGGGCCCACCGCGTGCCCACCACCATCGTCCGCCCGCCCATCGTCTTCGGCGGCGGCGACCGGATGGGGCTTCCCCTGTTCGCCTCGGTGGCCCGCTTCGGCGTGCAGACCGTCCCCACGCTCCGGCAGCCACGGTTCTCGATGGTGCATGTGGCCGACGTGGTGAGCCTGCTCATCGCAGCGGCCGATCGCGGACAGCGCCTGACACCTGCCGCGGGAGGCGATGCCCGGGCGGATGGCGCCCCCTCGACGGAGCCCCCGGCGCCGGCAACCTCGTCCGGCCGCACCGTTGCGGGACGCGGCTACTATTACGTTTCCGGGGGGCCGGACCCGACCTTGGGCGAGTTTTCGCAAATGATTGCCCGCGCCCTGGGCCGGCGCCGCGCCTTGGTGCTCCCTGTAGCCGCGCCGCTGATCTGGTCGATCGCCGCCTTGATGGAGGCGTTGTCCTATTTCTGCCGGCGCCCGATGAGCCTCAACCTCGACAAGGCGCGGGAGGCCACCGCCGGCTGTTGGGCCTGCTCCGGCGAGAAGGCCGCCCGCGAGTTAGGCTTCCAGCCCGCCGCGACCCTTCAGGTCCGCGTGCGGCAGACTGTGGATTGGTACCGCGACGCCCAATGGATTTGAGCAGCGGGCAGGGCGGTCGATGGCAGCGGTAAATGGGCCGCCGGGAACGGGGCGGCCGGCACTCAACGCTCCGTATTCCCCAACGCCCAAGCAGGCTACGCCACAACTTCTGGCCAGGAAAGAAATCCAAAGCTTGACATGAGGAAACCGACTGGCCACAATAGACCGCGCTGCAATCGCCTGCGGTTGGGTGCAAACCCGCACCCAAGTCCCATCCCACCCCACGAGGAGTTACGCCGTGAGAAACCAGCTACGTCAACCCCTGCTACGGAGCCGGACCATCGCCTCCGCCGCCCTTGTGGCGGCCTTGGCCGCGGGTCTCGCCAGGGCCGACGCGCCCCAAACGGCCGCCGGAAAACCCGCCGAAGGCCGGCTCGAAGCCTTCCTCGGTGAGCCGAAGTTCGAGGTGCAACCGCTTTTCCAAGGTGAACGCTTTCCGAACGTCGTCGTCGCCACCGACGGCACCGTGGTGGCCACCTGGGGCCGGAACCGTTACAGGGTCCGCCGCAGCGAGGACGGTGGCGCTACGTGGGGGCCGGAAATCACCGTCGCCGACCCCGGCTTCCACGGCGGCGGCGCCCTGGTCGATGAGCGAAGCGGCAACGTGCTCGTGTTCGTCGAGGCCGGGCATCCCCCGGCTCCGCTTACCGTGTATCGGAGCACCGATCATGGGAAAACGTGGACCAAGTTGGACGTGGTCATCCACCCCGATCAAAAAGGCAACGTCCCTTCGATGCATATGAACGAAGCGGGCATCACCTTGCGGCACGGCAAGCACGCCGGACGCCTGTTGCGCCCTTCGCGATCCTACGCCGGCGGCAACGCCCGCCAGTTCTGGCCGCAGCACTACACCAACGCCATCTACAGCGACGACGGCGGCACGACGTGGCACACCAGCGCGCCGTTTCCGGCCAACGGCACGGGCGAGGCCACGCTGGCTGAGCTGGCCGACGGCCGGATTTACTACAATTCCCGCCGGCACCTCTCGACCGACGGCCTGAACCCCCGCATGCGCCACATTGCCTTCAGCAGCGACGGCGGGCAGACCTGGAATGACCTGTCGGTCAGCGAGGTACTGCCCGATGGCGACCAGAACCGCGACTACGGCCTGATGGCCGGCCTGGTCCGGCTGCCGGTGCGGGGGCGGGACGTCTTGGTGTTCAGCAACATCGTGTCGTCGTCGGGGCGCCGCAACGGCCACGTTTGGGCCAGCTTCGACGGCGGCGCGACGTGGCCGGTGAAGCGGGTGGTCGATGAGGGCCGCTTCGCCTATTCGTCGCTCTCGGCCGGCCGGCCCGACACGCCGAGCGAAGGCTGGATTTACCTGTTGTACGAAGGCGGGCCCGGCGCGCAGATCGCCCGCTTCAACCTCGCCTGGCTGCTCGAAGGCGAGCCGACCGGCGACGGCGAAGTGCC
>SKJM01000679.1 GCA_007122045.1 Planctomycetales bacterium
GGCCAAGAAACGCCAATGGCGGGCGCCGCAGCGCCCGCCATTGGACCGGATGAATGGACCGATAGCAGAACGAGTTCAATCAACCTCATCGAGGAACATGTCGTCGGGCAGGCAACGCTGGGCGGCTACGCCCATCTCGTCGCGCCGGCGGCGCTGTCCCACCGAATGCCACGGGCCTACGCTTTCCAGTTCGGGCATGATGCCCAGTAACTGATCGACCAGCGTTTGAGCCATGCGTCGCAGGGGCGTTTGCTGCGCCTGCTCCAGGATGGCCCGGGCCGTTTTCATGACGCGCACCAACTGCGCCCGCTGCCCGATGGGAGCCGAAAGCTCGTCGCACGTTTCGACCAGCAATTCGGCAATCGGAACTTCCAGCGCGTTCTGCCACGCGTACAGTCTGCTCAGCAGCAGATCGGTCGACTCACGTTCCTCGTAACGAATGCGAGTGACGTC
Organism: Planctomycetales bacterium; assembly: GCA_007122045.1. Taxonomy (GTDB): domain Bacteria; phylum Planctomycetota; class Planctomycetia; order Pirellulales; family Thermoguttaceae; genus PWXP01. The sequence continues at coordinate 454 of SKJM01000679.1, forward strand.
GGTTGCCAGGCGGCGCGCCATGGTGCGCCGCGAGATGCCCTGCAACCGCCGGACTTCGGCCAGGCGGTGCAAAGGCGGTGGGGAATCCGGCATTTCCAGGACCTCCGGAAAGCCCGATTCCACCAACTGAAGACTTGCCACACTCATGGAGGCATAACCCTTCCCAACGGGGTGGTGCCCCACCGGACGAGGACCAAATATGACTGAAAAGATCAACATCCCGGTGTGAAACCGGCACCCGCCGAATGCGTGCGACGTTGCGTGCCCGATTCGCAGCCGCCGCAATGCAAGCTGGCCCGGGGGCATACATGCCCCGGCGAAGGTCGTTGGCAATAAGGCGTCTGCCTTGACCTTCATTGGCCATTTTATACGCCGGCCCGCCGGGAGGCAAGGGGCGGAACCGTGTCGCCGGGCGGCCGGGCGGCTTGTCTTTTTCCCACGCCTCGCATGCGGGGGCCCATACCCGCCTCCACTGCCCCCTCAAGTAGGTAGCCCATCTCCGAAAGCCGTGCCGCACCCGAGTTACTTCGGGGCGCCCTTACCGCAGGGCTCGCCCATCCGCTATCGCTTGCCGGTCTTGCCCGGCGGTTTCTTCCGACCCGTCAGACGCCCATCGGCGCACGCGGTGCCCATAATCACAAACGCAATCATGAAAACCAAGCCGACTCCGGCCAGGACGACCCCGGCGGGCGATTGACGCGAAGTGAGGCCGAGACGGAAGACCATTCCAAACGCCACGGCCCAGCCGATGAGGAAAAGCAACGCCCACCTGCGGCGCCGGCGCGTTGCCCGAGTCTTCACGGGCATCAGAATACCCACAAAGGCTTCAATAAAGACGCCTAGCGGAAACAGCAGGATGTCCAGAATGGTATTCGTTTTCATCGTTCCTGCAGGGCAACCTAATCCGGGAAGGTGCCGCCGTCAAGCCATTCCGTACCCTCGCCGGGAGTGCACTACCCCGGATTATTCATGTAGGGTGGGACGAGGTCGCGTAAATCCTTGGTGGGACTGCGCAAGCCACGCTTAGCCCGTTTGCACGTCGTGCGCTGGAACCACGCCCGGCCAAGCGACCGAAGTCCCACCAGGGTCTCGGCTTGCTTGTCACCACCCTACATCGCCATGAATAATCCGGGCTACCGAACTGACGCGCGGCACCCGGATCGGACCGGCGTTGAGGGCCTGCTGCAAGTCGCCGGCCGGCTCAGCGGCGGCTGGCGCGCTGCCGGCAGGGCGCTATTCGCCCACGGCAAATTCCCGCACGGGCGCAAGAAAGTTCGGCCGGGCCGGGCGGCTTGGCCCGTGCAGCTTCTGCCCGGTGCGGCGGTCGACCAGTCGGAAGGAACATTCCGGCGGTGGCGGAGCGCCGCCCATGGTTGCCGCTTTCCACGCCCGGGGTAGCTCGCCGGCCGCCGGCCGGGCACCGGGCTCGCCGCAAAGCACGATACGCCCGCTCGACATCCGCAAGCCGGTTCGCAACGACTCCCGCTCGCCGCGAGGCCGGCCGTGGCGGACGGCGCGAATTTGCGGGTAGTCGCGTTGCAGTTCCTCGGCCACCTCGCTGGTGGCATCGGTCGAACCGTCGTCGACAATAATCAGCTCGAATCGGTCGGTCAGCTCCGAGGCGACCTCGAGGATGCGGTGAACCGTTTCCCAGAGCGTTGCCTGCGCGTCCCGGACCGGGAGCAATAAACTGAGCGAGCGTTCCACGACACGGACCTTTCGGGAGGGAGTGGGGAGAATGCACGCGCTGCCGTTAGTTTTTCGGCCGTTCCGACCGCCTCGCGTGAGGGAAGCCGCCGGCTGTGGACTTGCGCAAATCGTTCCGGCCACGACGGTTATGCGGAAGCTCCCAGGACGGCCATGCCACCCGTTGTGGGGCCCCTGGCGGCCGCGGCACAGACGCATTATCGTAACGAGTGGCCTACCGACTTGGAGTCCCGCCTTCAGGCGGTACCGGCGCGTTGGAGTCCCGCCTTTAGGCGGCTTCTTAACCGGCTAAAGCCGGGGACTCCAGCAAGGCTTCGAAGTTTCCCCTTGATGAGTCCCCGCGATGTCCGATACCGATGCCCCCGCCGACCAGGGCCCCGACTTCGATCGGGGCAACGGCCTGCTGCCCGCCATCGCCCAAGACGCCGAAACCGGCGACGTGCTGATGATGGCCTACATGAGCCCTGAAAGCTACGCGGAAACCCTCCGCACGGGCAGGGCCGTGTACTACAGCCGCAGCCGGAAGCGGCTCTGGCGCAAGGGCGAGGAAAGCGGCAACGTGCAGCGGGTGAAGGCCGTCCTGCTCGACTGCGACCGCGACACCATCCTGCTGAAGGTCGAGCAGGTCGGCGGCGCCGCCTGCCACGAGGGCTACCGGAGTTGCTTTTACCGGCAGGTGACCCCCGAGGGGCTCACCGTGGTCGGCCACCGCGTCTTCCATCCGGCCGACGTGTACGGCCGATGAGGTACAGCTTCCGTTTCCAGGTGCAGGCCGCGACAATGTAGTAGGCACACGCCGCTGTGCCGTCTCCGGGGCAAGTAGTCTGCACCTGGAAACGGAAGAGCCCATTGGAAACGCGGGCACGGAACCGCGCCGATTTTCCTCACCCACCAAATCAACAACCGCATGATGAACACGCTGAAGTTGGGCATCCCCGCCGGCAGCCTCCAGGAGGCCACCGCCGACCTGTTCCGCCGGGCCGGATACAGGATTGCGTTCAGTTCGCGAAGCTATTACCCCACGATCGACGACGACGAGATCGACTGCCTGCTGATCCGCGCCCAGGAAATGGCCCGATACGTCCAGGACGGGGTGCTCGACGCCGGCCTGACCGGTTACGACTGGGTCATGGAGACGGGCGCCCACGTGCACGAGGTGTGCGAGTTGGTCTTCTCGAAGGTCAGCCGGCGGCCGGTCCGCTGGGTGCTGGCCGTGCCCGACGATTCGCCCATCGTGAACGTCCGCGACCTCGAGGGCAAACGCATCGCAACCGAGGCGGTGGGCCTCACCAGGCAATACCTGGAGCGGCACGGCGTGACGGCCCGCGTCGAGTTCAGTTGGGGCGCCACCGAGGTGAAGCCGCCGAAACTGGCCGACGCCATTGTCGAGGTGACCGAAACGGGCAGTTCGCTACGGGCGAACAACCTGCGGATCGTCGACCAGGTGCTCGAAAGCACGCCGCGGCTCATCGCCAACCGGCAGGCCTATCAAGGCGATGCCTGGAAGCGCCGGAAGATCGACGACATCGCCCTCATGCTCGCCGGCGCCATGGCGGCCGAGGGGAAAGTGGGCCTGATGATGAACGTACCGCGCGAGAAGCTCCCCAAGGTGCTCTCGCTGCTGCCGGCCTTGCAGAAGCCCACCATCTCGGCCCTTTCCGACGAGAATTGGGTCGACGTGAACACGATTGTGGACGAATCGCTCGTCCGGCAGATCTTGCCCCGGCTGAAGTCGGCCGGCGCGTGCGGCATCGTCGAGTACCCGCTGAATAAGATCATCGACTGAGCCGCGCCGTTGCGCCCCCTCAATCTGATGGGCATCTTCCCCACTTCCGAACCGTCCCTGGAAGCATGGCTTGGGCGCTTTGTGGAAAATGGGCAAGTGTATTGAGCCCCGCCTTGTCGTCGGGTATACTGTGGCTCAATCACAGTCCAGACACCCGTCACCCGATCCCAAGGGGGTTCCATGCAGAAGAAGCCCTGGCACGCGGTACCCGTACAAGAAGTGCTCGAAGGCGTCGAGGTCGGTCGTAAGGGCCTTTCCTCCGAGCAGGTTGCCGAGCGGCTGCAACAGTTCGGGCCCAACCGGCTCCGCCCGCCCCACCGGCGGGGCCCGGTCATGCGGTTCCTCGCGCAACTCCACAACGTGCTCATCTACGTGTTGCTGGCGGCCGCCATCTTCGCCGTGCTGCTGCGCGACTACCTCGACGCGGGCGTGATTCTGGGGGTCGTGGTCATCAATACGCTGATCGGCTTCATCCAGGAAGGCAAGGCCGA
>SKJM01000337.1 GCA_007122045.1 Planctomycetales bacterium
TCGCCGCGCGTCGTGGTATCGCGCAATTGCTGCGCCTCCTGGAGGGCCGGCACGCCGGCCGAGAAGCCCCGCACCCGGTCGGTAATGCCGGTCCCCACCGACGCCGCGGCATTGCCGGTCGTGCCTTGCGCGGCGGGGGTACGTTGCGTGGTCGGCGTGCGGCGAGTCGTTTGAGCCTCCGCTGCTGATCCCCAACCCACGGCTAACCACACCGCTACGACCGCCGGAGTCCATGGACGCCACATAATGAACCTCCTCTTCCCGGGAAATGAGACGGCACCCCCCTGCCCTCTCGTGTCTATTATACCAGCCCAGGCCCCCGTGGGTAATATCGGACCCGTGGTATAGGCTTCCAGCCTGTCAAACAACGGAAATCGACAGGCTGGAAGCCCATACCACGAGAACGGGTTACCGCAATAAGCTTGGAGAAATACGTTGACCTTGCCGATTATACCGACAATGCCGGCGAATAGGCCGGAATGTTGGGTAACTTAGGCTGGTTGGCTATTATGAAACGCAAGACTTCGCGGTCTCGGGCACGCCCGAAACGAAATCGTCTGAGTGCCCTGCTCGGCGTGCTGGGAGGAATTGCAGTCGGCGTGGCAATAACCTACGTGGCCGGCCAGACGGGCGTCCTTTCCCGCGGTCCTGCCGTTCCCGGCGCCCCGAGTGCCGAGGCCTCGAGCCAAGAGAGCCGAGCAAAGGCGGTCGAGTCCGACCCAGCGCCAACGGAAGGCGATTGTGTCCCCGACCCCAGTGCCTCGCGGGATTTGGTCTCCCCGGAATGGGCACCGACAACGCCGGAGCCCCGCGTGCTCCATGCCACCGCGGCCGAACCCATGCCACCCGATAGTGCTGTTCGCGCTGCGGCCCACACGGAACCGGTTCGCCAGCGCCCCGATGCGCAACCGTCCGGCGCGCCCTCGAACGCGCCCGTCCGTCAAACGATCACGCTTTGGAACACTACACCGGACGAATTCGAGGCAAACCTGCGGCGTGTCCTGGCCGACCGCGTGACGCCGGCGGACCGAACGGGCGGCGCCGCCGAGTATGGGGTGTCGCTAGGGAAGACCGGCCGCCTCCGACTGGGCGTCGATGCGAGTTCCGGGAAGGTGGTGGTCGAGGGCGACGAACGGGCCGTTCAGGGAGCCGCCGAATTGGTCCGCGCGCTGGACAGCCCTATGGCGGCGGCGGAAGGCGGCATCCGACTGGTGGCCATGCCCCGGGCGAAGCCCGACGAGCTGCGCCGCCTGGTCCGTGCAGTGCAGTCGGGGCCTGGGGCGTCGCCGGCCGGACGGGCGCCGCGAGGCGAAGCCCGGGCGGTGGTGATGCAGGACCAACCCGACGCCGACGCCCCCGATTGGCGACTTCCCCTCGGCTTCCCTCAACCGCCCGACGACGACGCGGAGGAGGAGATCGAGCCGGACGACGTCCCGATACCCGACGATCCCGTAGTACCCGGCGACCGGCTGGTCGCGCCGGTTCAGGTGGAGATTGTCGAGGGGCTGGACGCGTTGATCATCCGCGGGCGGCCCGAGGACGTGAAGCGCGTGGCCGACCTGATTCGGCAGATCGAGCATTTCGCCATGGTCATGGAGCCGTCGATTGAGGTTGCTCCGCTGGAGCACGTGGAGGCATCGACGCTGGCCGATTTATTGGAGGAGCTTTACCAGCGGGTGTACGCCGCGCGCGAGGGTCCGGTGAGCATTACGCCCATGGCCGCGCCGAACTCGCTGTTGCTGATCGGCCGGCCGGAGAGTGTGGAGAAGATGCTGGAACTGGTCGATCAACTGGACCAGCCGTTTCCGCCGGCGGAGCGGTTTCGGATCTTCCGCTTGAAGCACATTCCGGCCGAGGAGGCGCAGGAGCGGATCACCGACTATTTCACCGATTCGGCGGCCGACGATGCCGCCCTGGCGCCGCGGGTGTTCGCGCTGGCCGATTTCCGTTCCAACGCGTTGATCGTGCGGGCCAGCCCGCGCGACTTGGCCGAGGCCGCCGCCCTCCTCGCCCGGCTCGACAGCGGCCAGAGCGACGCCTTCAACGAGGTGCGCGTGTTCCCGTTGCGGAACTCGCTGGCCGAGGTGCTGGCGCCCATCCTTCAGGACGCGGTGACCGGTCAGATGTACGGTCAGCGGGCGCGGGTGGGGCCGGCGGTGGCCGTCGCCCAGAACTTCGAGCGCAAGTCGACGCGGCTGCGGCTGGTCACCATCGGCGAGGACGGCGACCGCGTGCTCCAATCGGGCATCCTCACCGACACGCAGATCACGCCCGACCCGCGCACCAACAGCCTGATCGTCACGGCCGACGCCGACAGCATGCCGCTGGTGGCCGCCCTGATCCGCGAACTCGATCAGCCGTCCGAGGTGGAATCGCAAATCAAGGTGTTCACCCTGGTCAACGGCGACGCCACCAACATGGCCGCCATGCTCGAGAACATCTTCGGGGTCGCGATCACGGGCGCCGAAATCGCCGTGCGAACGGGCGTGGTGGAGGAGGAGACCACGCTGGTCGGGCTGCGCTTCGCCGTCGACGTGCGGACCAACAGCATCATCGCCACCGGCTCGATCGGGGCCCTGACCGTGGTCGAAGCGGTCCTCTCGCGTCTCGACGCCGCCGACGTGCGCGAGCGGCGCAACGAGGTCTACCGGCTGAAGAACTCCTTCGCCCCCGACGTGGCCGAAGCGGTGAACCAGTACCTCGTGAGCAAGCGCGAGGTGGAAATGGCCGCCCCCGGGCTGCTCAGCGCGTTCGAAATGGTCGAGCGCGAGGTCATTGTCGTGCCCGAACCCGTCAGCAACAGCCTGATCGTCAGCGCCACGCCGCAGTATTTCGAAGACATCGCCCAGCTCGTCGAGCAGCTCGACCGCCGCCCGCCCATGGCCATGATCCAGGTGGTCATCGCCGAGGTGACGCTGAACGACTTCGACGAGTTCGGTATCGAGATGGGCCTGCAAGATTCGATCCTGTTCAACCGCCAACTGGCGACCGGCGGGCTGGCGATTCCCGGCGCGCTGTTCTCCGATGCACCCTCGACCGGCGGCCAGGGACACACCGGGTTCGGCACCGGCCGGCTCAACACCGACCTGGCCTTCGGCGGGCTGGTGCTTAGCGCATCGAGCCAGTCGGTGAGCGTGCTCATCCGCGCCTTGCAGCAGGCCCAGAAACTGCGGGTGCTCAGCCGGCCGCAGATCATGACCCTCGACAACCAGCCGGCGCAGATTGTGGTGGGCGAGGACGTCCCCTTCATCACCGGCACCACGTTCACGGAATTCGGCCAGCAGAACGTGATCTCCTACCGCGAGGTCGGCCTGATCCTGACGGTCACCCCCCGGATCAGCCCCGACGGGCTGGTGGTGATGGAGATCGTGGCCACCAACTCGAGCGTCGGGCGGATCGACGACGGCATTCCCGTGTCGGTCGCCGGCGGCGTGGTCATCCGCTCGCCCCGCATCCAAATGATCAGCGCCCAGACGGTCGTCAGTGCACTGGACGGGCAAACGGTGGTGCTCGGCGGTCTGATTGTCGATGACGACGCCCACATCTCGCGGCGGGTTCCGTATCTGTCGGACATCCCGCTGGTGGGCAACCTGTTCCAGTACAAGTCGGCCGGCAAGGGGCGGCGGGAGCTGCTGATCATCATGACGCCGCGGATTGTCGAGGGCGTCGAGCAGGCCGAGCAGATCGCGCACGTCGAATCGGCCCGCATGAACTGGTGCCTGCACGACGTGGAGCGGATGCACGGCGGGTACGGGCCCGACCCGTTCTTCCACGGCGAGGCGGCGCCGGCGGGTCCGCGGGTGATCTATCCGCACTTGACGCCGACGGTCGACGCGATGCCCGATTGGCCCGCCATGCCGCAGGAGCCGGAAGTGCTCCCCACGCCGCCGGCCATCCCACGGGGACCGGAACGGGTGCCCGCGCCGCCCGGCGTGCCCGAGGGGCCGGAAGTGATCCCCACGCCGGCCGGCCGGCCCATTGCGCCGCTGCCGCCGGGTAACGCGCGGGGAGAGAAGGCGCCGCTGGGCGGTGCCGGCGACCTGGGCAACCCCTTCATTGAAGAAATTCAAGAAGCCCCCGATTCCGGAGAGGCCTCGGAGGTCGAAGGCCGATGAGACGCAGCAGCCTGAAGCTCCGACGGATTGCCTGGCCGGCGCTCGCACTCATGGCGCTGGCGGCCGGCGGGTGCGCTTCGCCGACGGTATTGGCCGTACCCACCTGGCCCGACACCTTGCCGCTTTGGCCCGCCAGCAAAGCGGCCGCCGCGGTGCCCGAGACCGTGGCGGTGGTGTGGAACCCCGCCGTGTTGCAGCAGCCGGGCTCGACTCCCACGCGGGGTCTGGGGGGGCTGGTTACCTTTTACGGGCCCGACCGCAGCGCGCCCATCCGGGTGGAAGGCGAACTGCTCATCTACGTGTACA
>SKJM01000749.1 GCA_007122045.1 Planctomycetales bacterium
GCCGGTTCCGCCGTCGTGGGTCAATCGGGCGGGTGGATCTGGAAGCCGCGCCGGAAGGCCTCGTCGAAGTCGTATACGTTTTCAAAGTCTTCGGGCGAGTCATGGGGAGTCTTACTCATCTTCTCGATTTTGACCAGGTTGAACACAATCGCCCCGATGTCCCCCGTGCTGTGGATCCCCCAGGTGGCGAGTACCGTCTTGGCCATGTATCCGTATTGCTCGAGGGCGAACCGCCGGACCGCCTCGCACAGTTGCTGCCCGGTCACGTGCCGCTGGGGCTCTTTCGGAGCCCTTTCCGGTTCGCCGGCGTCGAGCGGCTCGCTCTCGGCCGGCTCGCCGAGGCCAAGCACGTGATGCGCGTATCCCAACGCCTCGAAAACGAACACGTACGCCTCGTATGGGTAGCGGGGGTCGTCGTGCAACAAGTCGGCAAGGGAAGGCGTGGAACGTGCCATGGCAGTTCGGATGCTCAGATCAAGTCGGTGGGGGCACGGTGGGGCGTTCACGCCGCCCGAGGGATTCCACCTCGCGCACGTCGATCAGCAAGCGGCGACGGTCCTCGGTGACGACCAGCAGTTGGCCGCTGAGGATCTCGTGCCCGATGACCTTCGCCTCGCCGTCGGGGGTCATCACGCGGGCGCCGAGGGGAGGCATTTCCCACTGTATCTGCTCGTAGGTGTCGTACTCGTACCGGAGGCAGCATTTCAGACGCCCGCACCGGCCGGAAATCTTCGCCGGGTCCAGGGTCGCCTTCTGGAGCTTGGCCATGCGCATCGACACTGGCGGCATCTGCACCAGGTGATTGTTACAGCACACTTCCTGGCCGCAGTCGCCGAAGTCGGCCAGCAGCTTGGCCTCGTCGCGGACGCCGATCTGCCGCATTTCCACCCGGGTTTGGAACTCGGAAGCCAACTGGCGAACCAACTCGCGTAAGTCGACCCGGTTGTCGGCCAGGTAGTACACCACGATCCGTTCGCCGCCGAAGATGTGTTCGACGTCGACCAGCCGCATGGCCAGCCCCAACGACTCGACATGCCGCTGGCAAACGGCAATCTCGCCGGAGGCAAGTTCCCGAAGCCGCTGAAGCTCCCAGGCATCCTCCGATGTCATTTCCCGGACAATCTGGCCTTCCGGCGGGTCGTCGAGCAGGGCTGTCGCCTCTGCATCGGCCTCGCAGAGCACTTCACCGACTTCGAGACCGCGATCGGTGCGGGCGATCACCCGTGCGTTGCGCCCGTACGGTCTACCGCCGTTGGAGGCGAATACCCCCAGGAACCGCATCGCTCCAAATCGTACCACGTAATCGGCCATCGCAATTTCGGCGAAAGAAACACTTCAACCCCCCCGGCATGGGCACCGCGGACCCGCCCGAACCGCGTCACTCCGTCATAATTATACCGGATTGTCGGCGTGGCCGAAAGACGTGGTGGCGGTAAGTCGGCGGTGGGGCATGCCCTGGAGGATCCCACGCCTCTGCTAAGCTTCTTGCCAGCCATTTTTTTTTCCAATCCAATGCCTCGCTCGCCTACCGCTGGGCTTCCCGCACCAAGTGCCCCAGTTCGGGCAAAATCACCTTCTCCAGCGCCAGGCGCACCCCCGCCGGGGAACCGGGCATCGAGAGCACCACCGTGCGGTCAAGTACCCCGCCTGTGGCGCGGCTGAGCATCGCGGCCGGCCCAATCTCCTCGAAGCTGAGCATCCGGAATAGTTCGCCATAGCCGGGCAGGCGTTTGTCGAGCAGTTGGGCGAGGGTCTCGAACGTCCGGTCCCGGCTGCCCAAGCCGGTCCCCCCGGTCAGCAGGACCGCGTCGATGTCGCCACGCCGGCAGAGGGCCTGGAGCGTGGTGGCGAGCGGCTCGGGTTCGTCGGGCAGGATTTCGCGGGCGAGCACCCGATGGCCGGCCGCCTGGAGCAAATCGACCGCGGTGCGGCCCCCCACGTCGGTCGAAGCCGTCCGCGTATCGCTTACCGTAATCACGGCACAAGCAATGCTTTCGGGCGAATGGCGCCGGTGTTCGTCGGGTACGGTGGTCATAGCCGGGAAAGTTAGGGGGGAATGCAGTCGAAGGGGACAGTCCCATTTTCGCGGCGAAAAACCGTTGGCCGGATGGAAAACCTTCTCCGCCGCGAAAATTGGGACAGTCCCCCGCCGGAATCGTTCAGGGGTTGCCCCTGCCGGCAAGGCTGTCGCGAATTTGTCCCAACCGATCATGGATTCCGAACACGACGATGTACAACTCCATGAGAATACGCCAAACGAGGGTGCCTACGACAAGAGCGATAATGCTGAGCACGATTTGGCCCAAGCCGTGGGCGACACTGTCAGCCATGGCGGCGAAACCCCGGAGAAGGCCGATCAAAGCGCCTACCACAATGAAGAGCAGGCCAATCCAATAGATGACCTTGATGATCGTTGGGGCGATCATCCTTTCGAAGTCGAGCAGGTCTCTTGGTTGAAATCCGTCGGACATAGCGCTTCCTCCACGTGTAGGGGGTTGTTGATGCGAAACACGCCCCTGATTCTGCCCCGCTCGGGTGCCCTTGTCAAGGCGTACGAGCGCCGGCCCGGTACAAAACGCCCCGACCGCGCTCTTCCCCCAATCGGTAACGCAAAGAGTTCCTGCCTTCAAAGACACTACCCCGCCCGCTCCAACTGACGTACACTACCCTGAGGAGGACCCGAAAGCCATGTCGCTCAAACACACTTGCCCCCCCGTCTGGGCCGCCTCCTGGAGCCTGGCGGCCATCTGCCTTGCAGCGGCAGGCTGCGCCGAACCGCCCGATGAGCCCGACCGCCAATCGTGGCAGATCATCACCCTTGGCGGCAACCGCGTCGGCTACACGAGTACGAGCCACCGGCACGTCGACCACGATGGCGAGGAACTGGTGCAGATCGACGGCCTGACCGTCCTGCGCGTGCAGCGCTTCGGCCAGACCACCGAGCAGCAGATGCGGTTCACCGACGTGCAGACTCCGGACGGCAAACTCGTGCGGCTCAGCGCGTCGGTGCGGCAGGGCGAGGAGCCCATGACCATCGCCGGCGCGGTCGACGGCGACCGGCTGGAACTGGAGATCGGCACCCTCGGCAAGACCACGCAGCGCTCGATTCCCTGGTCGGACGAATTCGGCGGGTTCCACGCCGTCGAGGAGTCGCTGGCCCGCACCCCCATGCAACCGGGCGAGCAGCGCCGCCTGACGACCCTCTTGCCCGGCATGGCCGAGCCGGTCGAAGTGGAACTGACGGCGGCCGAGCGCGAGCTGGTCACGCTGCCCGGCGGCCAGTTCGAGCTGCTGCGGATCGACAACGTCACGCACGTCGGGCCGGGGCAGCAGATGCGCAGCGCGTTGTGGACCGACCCCGACGGCGAGGTGCTCAAAAGCTGGACCGAAACGCTCGACCTCGAGACCTATCGGGTTCCGAAGGCGGTGGCCCTGGCCGAGATCGAACCGGCCGAGTTGGACCTCGGGCTGGACCCCGCGGTGAAGGTCCGCCGCCCCATTGCCAACCCCCATGCCACCGAACGGATCCGATACCGCGTGGAGCTGGACGGCGGCAACCCGGCCGAGAAGTTTCTTTCGGGGCCGTCGCAGCGGGTGGTGCCGGTCGGGCCGCACGCGGCCGAGGTGACCGTGTACGCCCTCCGCCCGGCCGTGGAGGGGAACGCCGGCGCCCCGCCCGAAACGCCCGGCGAACACGACCTCCGCCCCTCGAACATGATCCAGAGCGACGATCCGAAAATCGTCCGGCTCGCCCGCGAGGCCGCCGGCGACGAAGACGCCCCCTGGCGGAAGGCCGTGGCGCTGGAGCGGTTTGTCCATGGCTACGTCACCGAGAAGGATTATTCGCACGCCTTTGCCACCGCGGCGGAGGTGGCCCGGCAGCGCGAGGGCGATTGCACCGAGCACGCCGTCCTGCTAGCGGCGCTGTGCCGTGCGGCGGGTATTCCCGCCCGGGTGGCCGCCGGGTTGGTGTACCTGCCGCCGCACCGGGCCTTCTTCTTCCACATGTGGACCGAGGCGTACGTCGACGGCCGCTTCATTCCGCTCGACGCCACCCTGGGCCGCGGCGGCATCGGCGCGGCGCACCTGAAACTCACCCACACCAGCCTCGAAGGCACCACGGCCTACACGGCCTTCCTGCCCATCCTGCGGGTGATCGGCCGGCTGGACATCGACGTATTGGAAGTCCGATAACCGTCCACGGGTGACTGTCCCAAGCAAGCGCCGCGAATCTCCCGGCCGGTAGGAGCCCGTGCGCTGGTAGTGTTCGATCATCGCCCTGCCCCACTCGCCCGATCGCCGGTAGGCCGCGACCCCAGGCGGCTACCGCGATAGGTTCGCCAAGTGGCCTCCACGGTACGTTGCGCGACGAAAAGTGCCGCCCGGGCAAGGATTTGCGCGCGGACCTGCTCCA
>SKJM01000077.1 GCA_007122045.1 Planctomycetales bacterium
AGCCCCCCGCGGCGCAGCCCCCCGCGGCGCATCCTATGGCGGCGCAGCATCAGCACCACCCACGGGTGGCGCAGCGCCCGGTTCCGGCGGCCTACACGCAACCGAACGCGGCTGTGATGGCTCCCCAGGGCATGGTTCCAGGCGGCCCACGGCCGATGTATACGGCGACGGCGGCGGGCGGTGTGGCCCCGGCCCGTTACGATACGCCTCGTCTGCCCAACTACGCGTGGCCCAGCTATGCCCCGTATCCGAATTACGCGGCGTTGACCTATCCGAAGCAGTATTCCCCGACGGCTTGGCCGTACATCGGCCCGTTCTATCCCTATCCGCAGGTGCCGCTGGGGTGGCGCAAGGTAACCCTGGAATGGGACAACGGTTGGTGGATGCTCGATTTCAAGGACCGTTAGATTCGCCGAAAAGGACGATGCTCCCGCTCGCAGAGCCCCCGCCCGGTGCATCCGGGCAGGGGCTTTTTTCGTTGTAACCGGCCGGAGGGAACTGGTCCATCTTTCGCCGGCCCGCGCCGCTTTCCGGGAAAGATGATGCCCGAAAATGGACCTGAACCCGTTCCTTTCCGTCTTCCGGCCCGGAATTTCCGGAATTATCGTCAGAAGCCAGAATACCCGCAAGTTCTTCCCATGTTCACACGATAATAATGAGTAATCAGGGTCCGGGCGAACGTTGTCGAGCGCCTGGGCCGTGGTTCAGGGGGAGACAGCACTGGGCCATGCGGGTACCGGCTCCCTTCGGGTCCGCCAACTACCGATTCATGCGAGGATTCACGGATGTCGAGAAACGCCACTGCCATCGTCGGCCTGCTTGTGCTGGCGGGTCTTTTGTCTGTCAGCGGGTGTCATTCCGCCCAGGGGTTCAATGTCGGGCTGCTCGGATACCCGATTCCCGTGTCGCCTTTCTTCCAGGACCGCCTGGAAGACAACTTTCACTGGCAGAAGCGCTATGCTCGCGTGCCGATTATGGGCCCGATCACTTCCGGCCCGCACCGCGCGCTCGATCCGCCGTCGGAGGACCAGGTCATGCGCGCCCTGGAGAAGGCGCGACCCGTCCAGGGAGGGTTGCCGTTGTTGCACGAGGTGCAGCGGAACAACGTGCGGATCATCATCGAGCCGATTGCCGACTACGTCGATCCTCCGCGGGTGTATCCGCTGATCGGCCCGGCCCAGCTTCACCATGCCCACTACAAGTGCATCATCTACTTCACGGAGGTTACTCGGGTCGGCTGGCCGATCCCCTACACCACCACCGAGGAGGTCCAGGAGGTGGTCTACATTGACAAGAATCACCTGCACATGGTCGGGAACATCGACGGCGGTCCGGGCAGCAATTACCACTGATTGGCCCGACCGCGCGTTCGGAGCGCCGCACGGCCCGTGTAAACCGCAACCCCAGCGCCGGTACCGATGACCGGCGCTGGGGTTTTTTGTTGGCCAACACGGCTCGGATGCCCCATCGGAGTGGAAACGTTTCCACAATGGGTTGGGGGGCGCCTTGCCGGGGCGGCGCCCGAGGCGGTACAATGCATAATCGTCGAGGGGGTAATCGCGAGTAGGTCGTTGCGGAACCGGATTGCCGCTTCAGGACGCTGGAAAGAAAATAGGAGTTGGCATGGCTTCCCGCGGTATTTGGCTGAAGAAGCGGCACGCGTGGCTGTACGCGCTGGCCGTGGCGGCGCTGCTCGGCGCCCCCGGCTGGGCACTGGCGGACCCTGCCGAGGATCAGTACGCCGTGGCCGCCGGGCATTACGCCCGGAACCTCTGGAAACTCGCCGCCGAAGAGTTCGAGGTGTTTCTGGAGGAGTACCCCGACCACCCCCGCGTCAACCAGAGTGTCTTCTTTCTGGGCGAGGCCCTGCTGCAGACGGGCGCCACGGAGCAGGCCCTGGCCCGCTTCCGCGAGTACCTCGAGCGCGAGCCCGACGGCCGGTATGCCAGTTCGGCGCTGTTCCGCGCCGGCGAGGCGGCCCATGTGCTCGGGAAGAGCGAGGCGGCCCGGGCCGATCTGCAGCGGTTCACCACCGCCTATCCCAACGAGCGGTTCAACGCCTTCGCGGTACCCTACCTGGGCAACCTCGCCATGGGCGAGAACGAGTTCGAGGCGGCCGCCGGACTCTTTCGCGAGGCGCTGGAGCGGTTTCCCGACGGCCCGCTCGCCGACGATTGCCGACATGGGCTTGCCCGGGCGCTGGAGCGACTCGGGCAGCCGGAGGAAGCCGAGAAGCTCTACACGCAGGTGGCGGCCAACCTCGACAGTCCGCTGGCCGACGATGCCCGGTTCCACCTCGGGATGTTGCAGTTTCTCAGCGGGCGACACGAGACGGCCCTCGACACGTTGGAGGCGCTGGAGAGCGAATTCGCCGGCAGTCCTCGCATCCCCGAGGCCCGGCTGGGACGCGGCTGGGCCCTGATGAAACTCGCGCGGCCGGACGAGGCGCTCGAATGGTTCGAGCGGGTTGCCGACGACCCCGAGGTGGGCGTGGAAGCCCGCTATTGGGCCGGCCTCGCCCAGCGGGATCAGCGCCAGTGGGAGCCCGCCGCCGAAACGCTCTCGGCGGCGGCCGAGATCGACCCGGGGCATCCGCTGCTTGCGGCGATTCACTTCTACGCGGGCGATTCGCTCATGCAGGCCGGCGACGCGGCGGGGGCGGCGCAGCAGTTCGAACGCGTCGTCGCCTTGGGCGAGGAGGGCAACGAGTGGCTCGACGACGCGACCAGCGGCCAGATTCGTCTGGCCCTCCAAGCCGGCAAGCACGAGGTCGTCGAGCAGGAAGCCGCCCGTTTCCGCGACACCTTCCCCGACAGCCCCCTGCACGACCAGGTGACCCGGATGCTCGCCCGATCCCTGGTGGAGCAGCGAAAGTTCGCCGAGGCTGCCGAGCTGCTGGAACCGATGGTGGCCGACCGGCCCGATGATCCGAGGGCGCTGGAGGACCGTTATCTTCTGGCTGCGGCGCAAGAGGGGATGCGCCGCTTCGACGACGCGCTGGACACGCTGGCCCCCGTGCTCGAACGGGCCGAGGGAAGGCTGAAGTCGGACGCGCAGTTGGTTGCCGGTTCCTCGCTGTTGGCCCTGCGGCGCTACGCGGAGGCGGCGCCGCCGCTCGAAGCATTCCTGGCCGATGGTCCGAAGGGCGAGGCGGCCGCCCGGGGCCAAGGGGCCCTGGCCATCGCGTACGCCCGGACCGACCGGTTGAAGGAAAGCAAGGCGCGGTTCGCGGAAATGCTCAAGGGCCGCCCCGACCCCGCGCTGCTGCCGCCGGTGGTCGAGCAGCTTGCCGAAGCGGCGTATGCCGCCGACGCCCTCGCGTGGTCGGCCGGCCTGTTCCATTGGCTCAGCCACCAGGGCGGAACCCCGGCGCACCGCCGCAAAGGCCTTTCCGGCGCCGCATGGAGCCGGTACAGGATGGGGGAACTCGACGAAGCGGCCGACCTGTTCGCGGAACTGCTCGAAACCGACCCCCCCGCCCCCATGGCCGCCGAGGCGCTGCTCGCCCGGGGGCGCATTCTCCAGGACCAAGACCAGCTCGACGCCGCCCTGGCCATGTACGACCAAGTCATCGAAAAGTACGGCGAGGCGAAGGAGTATCCCTTGGCCCTGCTGGCCGCCGCACGGCTGCGCCGCCGGCTCGACCAGCACCGGCAGGCAGCCGGCCTGTACGAGCGGCTGGCCGGCGAGTTCCCGGAGCGGCCCGAACGCGATGCCGTACTGTACGAGTGGTCGTGGGTCCTCTTCGACCAGGAGGACCTCAGCGGGTCGAACGCGCTGCTTGCGAAGCTGCGAGCGGAGTATCCGGAAAGCCGCTACTGGACCGACGCCACCTACCGGCTGGCCGCCCGGGAGTTCCAGGCGACAAACTACGCAGCCGCCACCGACCTGTGCGAAGCGATTCTCGACGCCGCCGACCGGGGCCCGATCCGGGAGCACGCCCTGTACCTGCTTGCCCGGGTTGCCGCCGTCGAGGCCGAGCAGGACGGCAGGTGGCCGTTGGTGCGCGACCGTTTCGACAGCCTGCTCGAGGAGTTTCCCAACACCCCCATGCGTCTGGTGGCCGAGTTCTGGATTGCCGAGGCCCTATACCGGCAGGGAGAGTTTCAACAGTCGCTCGAACAGTTCGACCGGCTGGCCCAGCAGACCCAAGGCCGTACCGGCGCCTGGCTGGCAATGGTCCCTCTGCGACGCGCCCAACTGCTGGCGCACCAGCGGAAATGGAACGAGGCCTACGCCATCGCTTCGAAAATCGCCCAGGATTTTCCGGGGTTCGCCCAGCAGTACGAGGCCGACTACGTGATCGGCCGGTGCCTGGCCGCCCGGGCCGACTTCGAAGGAGCGCGCGAGGCGTATCAGCGAGTCATCCGCTCCGAGCACGGCGCCA
>SKJM01000259.1 GCA_007122045.1 Planctomycetales bacterium
CCCTTCCGCAGCAACCGGAAGGCCTGGACGCACCTGGTCATCGCCAACGGCATGATGTACGTGCGCGACCAGAACGTGCTGCTGTGCTACGACATCCGCGACCGGGGGGAGAGCGGCGAGAAGGAGGGGTCGGACGGATCCGGCTGATGCGCCCGACGCTTACAATTCATCACCGGGCTCCGGTGGAACGTCTGGTACGCGGGCCAGGATTTCGTCCACCTTTTGCCAATCGACGCGGCCGGCTCGGGAGGAAATGCTCGTACGCGTGCGCCAGGCCGAAACCTGTGCCGCCAGCGCCAGGGCAACGATCTGGTCCACGGTGGCGTCTTGCGTCGCCGCCAACTCTTCAACTTCCTGCAGCAGCAACTCGGGAATTTGGGCTTGTAACGTCTTCATTTTGGCCGCACGGCCCGCTGCCGCCCCGCGCCCAGCCCCACGCCAGGCACGATGGTGTCGGCCGTGGCGGCGTTGAAGTTGAAGATGGTGAACCCGCCCGCCCCCAACCGCCGCGCGTGGTGGATCTGCCCCACCACCCGATCGGCCGAGAGCCGCGAGTTCGACGCCGTCGCCCCAATGCCCGGGTAAACCGGCACGCGGCCGGCTACCAGCTTCAACTGGTTCTCGAGGAGGTTGGCGAACTGCTCGTCGCTTTCGGTGTAGTTCATCGGGCAGAGGAAGTCGAGGTAGCCGGCCTCGACCCACGCCACCCAGTCCTGGGCGATCGACTCGCGGCAGGCCGGGTACGAGCCGAACACGGCCGCTGAAATGGCCAACTCCGGCCGCAGCCGCTTGCCCTCGCGGTGGACCGCCTCGACCAGCGCGGTGATCTGCTCGCGGCGCCAGTCGTTGTACTCGTCGCGCCGCGGGCCGGTGTAGCAGTCGCGGGGCCAGTCGGCCACCTTCCGCCCGCTGGCGGTCTCGAACCGCTCGCGGCAGCCGTCGCAGTAGCAGGACTCGCGGCCGGGATAACGGATGTAGTCGAAGTGCAGCCCGTCGACGGGATACCGCCTCGCCACCTCCAGCATGCTTTCGAGTTCCAGCTTGAAGTTTTCGGGATGCGAGGGGCAGAGCCAATTGTGCCGCTCGCCGTCGACGCGGCGCTGCAAGCGGCCCTCGCGCTCCATGCGGTCGAGGAACTCGCGGGGGGCGTTCTGCGCGTGGTAGTTCACCTTCCACACGTGCACTTCCAGCCCGTGCTTCTTCGCCGCTGCACACGCCTGCGCGATCTGGTCGCCGTATTCCTCGAAGGTGCGGCTGCGGGGCAGCAGGTCGCTCGGGTAATGGGCCAGCCCGCCCCAGAGCATGTTCGGGAAGACCATGTTGAAGCCGTTGCGGGCCAGCAGCCGGGCCGACTTCTCCCAGTCGCCCGGATACGCCCCCGTGCCCGAGTGGTTCCACACGGCGCGGCCTTCCCAGACCGGGCTGGGCGCCGAGCGCAGGTAGGCCTCGGCCGCCAGGCGCCGGCTTTCCTCGGCCGCCTCGATGGCCGCCGCCGGTTCGCCCGCGGCGAGCAGTTCTTCCGATCGGGCACGTTCGGCCAGCGCTGCTTGAAACGTCTCCCGGGCTCCGTCGCTGCCGGAGGTTTCCACCACTTCGCCAAGTGCCTCGACGGACCGGCAGTGGCCGACCCGCGATGCCCGCTCAAGTGCGGCGCCGGCCATGGCATCCCACAGCGGCGGGTGGAAACGGCCCAGCACCGCGGCCAGCATCCACAGCTTCGCACTCGGATCGTCGGACAGGATGATATGGCTGAAGAAAGCGCCTCGGTCGCTTATGAACATGGCGGGCCAGGGGGTCGGCTCGCCGTCGCCGTCGTGCCAGTGCCCGATCGCCCGGGCGCCGTGCCCAACCGGCTCGGTCACGGTGATGTTCCACGACGCCTGCTTCATGGCCGGCGGCAGGCCGGGGAGTGCGCCGGCCTCGAAGCGCACTTCGGCCAGCTCGCCGCGCTGCGGGCGGACGTAGCGGGCCGGCGCCAGCCCCAACGCGGCGGCCAGTGCCTCGGGCAGGCTGTAACACGCGAACACCTTGCCGCCCCGCTCGATGAACTCGACCAGCGCGCGGACGGCCGTTGGCGACAGCCGCGGGTTGTACGCTAAGATGGCCACGCGCCGGCCGCCGAGCGCCCCGGCCGCCACGCCCGATTCCGGGATGGCGTCGGCTGCGAGGCCCAACTCCGCCAGCGCGTCGACCATCCCGTCGGCCGAGCGGCGCGCCGCGCGCCGCTCGCCGGCGGGCAAATCGCCTTCGTCAGGCAGCACGACCGCCACGTCGCGCGTCACCGCGCCAAGCCGGTGCACCAGCAGCCGGGCGTCGAGGTCCTGCCCGCGCCACGCAGCGATGCGAATGCCGTCGACCTCGCCCCAGCCAGCCGGAGTGCCTTCGGTGCGGAACCGGGCCTTCGGAAACCGCACCGTTTGCCGCCCGCCGCCGCGCAGGTTGCCCGTGCAGCCGTACCAGCCGTCGCCGCTACGGAAGTACAGCGTGAGATGCGCGATCGCCTTCGGCTCGTCGACCTCGACCTCGAGCGTGAACGCGCCCGGCTCGGAAAGGTCGAGTTCCACCCGCCGGTCCACCACCGCGCGTGAAACTTTCCGGTCGGCGGCGAACGGCGCCCGCAGGACCAGCGCGTGGGCGCCATCTACGGTTTCGGCCCCGACCGGCGGCGTGCCCTCCGCCGCCACCCACGCCTCGCGTGCGGCGGGCGCGTCGGGGTAGTGCATTTCGTCAAGCGGGAGGTTCCAGCCCAGAAGTGCGCCCAGCAGGGACGGCAGCCATAAGTACGTTGTCATGGTAGGGTACCTTTCTTCTTGGCTCATCCGTTTCTTGTCAATGGAGTACGCATATGCCGCTGTGCCGTCGCCAAGTAACGCAATCTGCACCTAGAAACGGAGGAGCCTAGAAACGGAGGAGCCTTCTTTTTACCGGGAATTGCCACTGCGGTGTCTAGCTGCGGAGAGGCAGATAGACGACTTGCTGGTCGGCGATCTCTTGTTCCGACATGTACTTGGTGATGAGCACGATGTCGTTGATCACCGCACCAATGGACTGGTGCTTCGTCGTGACGACAAGGCCGGGCATTGGTTGTCCCGCCCGCACCCTCTCGTAGGCAAAACTTATCATCGTCGTTCGGTCATTGGTAAGGAGAACGCGGTTTTCCGCCGCCACGCAGACCAGAACTTGTGGATCGGAGACTCCTTCAGGCAGGGCGTCCTGAACGCGCACGAGGTCTACCTGGGGTAGGCGACGGATCACGCCGCGGATGATGCCACCATGGACGTCGGCATCACCGGCCAGTCGCAGCATCGGCCTTCTCCTGCTCCCGGCGACGCGCGAGTAACTCCTGCCGGGAAGGGGACGGTCGTTCGCCGGCAACCTTCATTTGCAGGGCGTCGGCCTCCGCCGTTCGACGGTCCAGATAGGCGCGCACTTCCTCGCCGTGCCGCAGGTAGTAGGCGATGGCCGCGTAAACGTCGGCAAGCGCCAGGGTGTCGTAAGCGCGCACCATATCCTCCGGCGTCATGCCGTTCTCATATTGCTCGACCACCAAGTCGAGGCTGATGCGGCCGCCACCCACCCGCACAACGCCCCCAATATCCACCCGGAGAGGCGGGCGCTCCGCGTCAAGGGATAATATGTTCGCCGGCTCGGTCATTGGTCACCTCGGGGTTGTTGTCGCCGCAGAAGTCGTAGCTGCCATTGTATAGTCAACCGATCAAGCAGTCAACCGGCCGAGCGCTGAACGAAGTTCTCGCGTCACCGAAACGCGCGCCACCGCCCGGGCGGCCAGTAGATGTGCGTCACGACGCCGTGCACGTCGGAGGCGGGCAGGGCGAAGGGGCTGCCGCCCGTTCCCGTCTCGCTCCACAAGCGCGAGTCGTACGCCCGGAGCGAAAAATCGCCGAGAACGAAATACTCGTCGTCGGCCAACCGCGCCGGGCGCGCCGGCGCGCCCCAGGCTTCGCGCTGGAACTCGGGAAGGTACGCCACGTATTCGATTCCTTCCAGGCCGGCCGGCACCGGCAGCATCCGGCCGTCCGCCCAGACCTTGCCGTCCCGAATCGTGATTTCCTCGCCGGGCAACCCCACCAGGCGCATCACGTGGAGCGTCGCCGGTTCGTGGGGCGGCCGGAACACCACGAGGTCCCAACGCCGCGGCTTTAGGAACTTCGCCGCGAGGAACCGGTCCGGGCCCGACACCGGACCGCCGGAATGGGCAACCTCCGTCACGTGATAACGGCTGCAAATGATGGGTTTCGGCCCCGGCCAGTGGAGTTGGTCCGGGTCGCCCGAACCGAATGCCGGGGCCCCGCACTCGGGGCAGGGTGCCTCGAAGTGCCTGCCCAGAAGCGTGGGCGCCATCGAGTTCGCGGTAGTCACG
>SKJM01000852.1 GCA_007122045.1 Planctomycetales bacterium
CCACGAAGGGTGCGACATCCTGGCCGACGTGATCCGGCAGCAGGCCGTGTCGGAGGAACAATCATGAAGCATCTGATGACCCTGGCCGATTTGACGTCCGCGGAAATCGACCACATATTCGCCATCACCGAAGACCTGAAGACCAAGTTCGCCAAGGGACTGCGAGAACCGTTGCTGCCCGGCCGCGTCATCGCGCTGTTGTTCGAGAAGCCCTCGCTGCGCACCCGCGTGAGCTTCGAGGCGGGCATCGGCCACCTGGGCGGTTCGGCCATGTTCCTGGGCGCCGACACGGGCTTCGGCAAGCGCGAAAGTCTGGCCGATTTCGGCCGCGTGCTCAGCCAATACGTCGACGCCATCGTCGTGCGCGCCTTCCGGCACGACACCGTATGCGAACTCGCCCGGCACGCCGCCTGCTGCGTCATCAACGGCCTGACCGACTTCGCCCACCCATGCCAGGCCATGGCCGACCTGTACACCATTCGCGAGTTGGCCGGCAAGCTCCAGGGGCGCACGCTCGGTTGGGTGGGCGACGCGAACAATGTGGCCCGAAGCCTGGCCGTCGGGTGCGGCAAGGTGGGTATGAACTTCGTAGCGGCCTCGCCCAAGGCGTACCAGTGGTCGGAGGAGCAGGTTGCCTGGATCACGCAGCAGGTGCCGGAACTGAACCTGACGATCACCACCGATCCGGGCGAAGCCGTGGCGGACGCCGTGGCGGTGTACACCGACGTTTGGGCGAGCATGGGGCAGGAGAAGGAGCGGCAGCAGCGCAAGCGCGACTTTGCCGACTACCAGGTGAACGCCCACCTGATGGCCCGCGCCCAGAAAGGCGCCATGTTCATGCACTGCCTGCCCGCCCGCCGCGGCGAGGAAGTGACCGACGAAGTGATCGACGGTCCGCAAAGCGTCGTCGTCCAGCAGGCCGCCAACCGCATGCACGCCCAGAAGGGCATTCTGGCGTGGCTGCTGGGCAAGGCGAACTGACGTATTTGTCCGAGGCGGGCTATGAAAAGAACCCCGGCGCCCCCACGGCTGGAAAGGCGTTTTCGACGTGGCGGATGTCGGGACGCCGCCGCCCGTCGGGCCATACGACGCCGATGACGTCGAACCGCGCGGGCCGGTCGAACAGCCGGTGCCGCTTCAGGTATCCGACTGCCAGGCGCGTCAGCCGGCGCTGCTTGTTCAGGTCGACCGATTCCTCGGGGCGGGTGGGCGTGTCGGTTTGGCGGGTGCGCACCTCGACGAAGACGATGGTCTCGCCGTCGAGGGCGACGATGTCCAACTCGCCGCCTTTCCAGCCTTGCCCTCGCGCGACGATCTGATAGCCGCGGCGGCGGAGGTAGCGCGCCGCGGCGTCCTCGCCGCGCCGGCCCAGCGGCTTTTCGGGGAACCACCGCCGAAGCCATCGGCTGATGTGCTGACGAACGTTCATGGCAAGCGGCCCTCGTAAAATACCCACGATTATGGCGGCTGCAGGAAGAGGTGCCGCAGGTTGAAACACACGGATTCCAGGTATCGCACGCCGTGGCAGGTTTGGTGCGGCCGGCAGGGAGCAATGTCGCCCGGCATCGCAGACCTCCGCGACGCCCCTCCCACGCGCCGGCCGGCGGCACACCCTTCGTCGGCCATCCTACCACGCCCACCCTCAGCCGACTAGAATGCGGGCGGAACGGGCGGCCTGGCCCATTGAACCATGAGCCCCGCTCGGGGGGCGGTATGGTGTCACGATCCACCGCCAGCCTGCGCCGCGATGAACGGGCCGGCTTCCGCTCCCACCCGAATCATGAAGCCGTGGCCGGAACAGCGCAGCAAGCCGACAAGACAAGCTATCCTGCGGCGCAGTGGACATTGCGGCTTGGACCGCACGGCCGCGAACGCCTATCGTGCCGGTTGGCTCCGGGCCGCCGCGCGTTCCCGGGGAGCAAACGACTTGTAAGCCGCGGCAATGCCGGGTGCCGATTGGACCGAGGGAACGCTTGCCAGGAGATGATGTATACGCTATAATAACACCGTTGGGCGATAATACACCGTGAGGGGCCGAAGTCGAGGCACAACGAATGGAAAATGTGGTGACCCAACACATCACCAAGACGCCCGGCGTATGTGGCGGCCGGGCGTGTATAGCCGGCCACCGCATTCGGGTGCAAGATGTGGTGGGCTGGCACGAGCGGCGCGGGTACACGGCGGCGGAGATTGTCGAAATGTTCCCAAGTATCAACCGAGCCGATGTGTACGCCGCCTTGGCTTACTATTACGACCACATCGACGAGATCGAAAACGACTTCGCCAATGATGTCCAGTGGGCTCGTTGGGCCGAGAACAATCTGCCTTCGCAGATCCCTCCGGAGTTGAAAGAAAAACGTAGTGGCTGATCCGATCCGCTACTATATGGACCAGCACTACCCCCGCCCCGTGACGGACGGACTCCGCCGTGGCGGGATCGATGTGCTGACGGCTCAGGAAGCCGAACTCTGCGGATTGCCGGATGTGAAACAACTCCTTCATGCCACCGCACAGCAGCGAATTATGGTTACCTTCGATCCCGATTATCTCGCGCTGCACCGCTCGGGCATGGCACACGGCGGTATTGTCTGGTGCCCGCAACAGAAATATGGAATCGGTATGCTCATCGAATTGCTCAGTCTCCTGCACGGCGTGACCGACCGTGACAGCATGCGCAATCGCGTCGAGTACCTGTAGCCGGGGCTGCCCATTCCCTCCAGCCCGGCCCGTCTTGTGAGTGGCAAGTCTGCGTCCGCCGCCCGCCTACACCACTTCGCCGCGGCCGGCCTTGTTGGCGTACTTCTGGCGCTGTTTGGGGTCGATGCGGCGCTCTTTCAGGCGGACGGCCTTGCCCACGCGGTCGCGCAGGAAATACAACTTCGCCCGGCGCACCACGCCGGCCCGCGTCACTGCAATCTTCGCGATGCGCGGCGAATGGAGCGGGAACTTGCGCTCGACGCCCTCGCCTTGGACGATCCGCCGCACGGCGAACATCTCGCGGGTTCCCGAACCGCTGCGGCCGATCACCACGCCGGTGAACACCTGAATGCGCTCCTTCTCCCCCTCGAGGATGCGGCAGTGGACGTCCACCGTGTCGCCGATCTCAAAATAAGGAATCTCCGGTTTCATGCTGGTCTTTTCGACCAGGTTCATAAGCTGTTGGCTCATCGTTTCGCCGCTCCTTTCGTGTCGGTTCGTGCCGGCCGGCGGCCGGATGCGTTGTCGTATTGGATGGTTCGTGGCTCCCGGATTCGGCCAGCAGGTCGGGGCGGCGACGTGCCGTCCGTCGCCGGGCGTCCTGCTCGCGCCAGCGGGCAATCGCCTCGTGGTCGCCGCTGAGCAATATATCGGGCACCTTCAGGCCGCGGTACTCGCGGGGGCGGGTGTACTGGGCGCACTCCAGCCAGCGCCGGGCGCCCGAAAACGAGTCGAACCGGCTGCTGTCCTCGTCGCCCAACACGCCGGGCACCAGGCGGATGGTGGCGTCGATAACCACCATGGCCGCCACCTCGCCGCCGTTGAGCACGTAATCGCCGATCGATATCTCCTCGGGTTCCAGGATTTCGCGGATCCGCTCGTCAAATCCTTCGTACCGGCCGCACAGCAGCAGGAGCCGCCGGTGGGCGGCCAGCCGCTCGACGGCCGGCTGGTCGAGCCGCCGCCCCTGGGGCGTGAGCAGGACCAGGTGGCCGGGAT
This sequence comes from Planctomycetales bacterium, assembly GCA_007122045.1. Lineage (GTDB taxonomy): Bacteria > Planctomycetota > Planctomycetia > Pirellulales > Thermoguttaceae > PWXP01. Next base: position 3,697 of record SKJM01000852.1, read on the forward strand.
CGGGGTGCCGGGCGCGGACGTCCTCGACGCACTCGACCACGGGCTCCACCTTCATCACCATGCCCGGCCCGCCCCCAAACGGCCGATCGTCGACCGAGCGGTGCTTGTCGCGCGTCCAGTCGCGTATGTTGTGCAAGTCCGCCTCCACCAACCCACGCTCGACGGCCAGCCGCAACAGGCTCTGGCTGAGGTAGCCCTGAAACATTTCCGGAAACAGGGTCAGCACGTCGAAGCGCATCGGTCGCGGGGGGCAAGGGGACCGGTTTTCCGCCGGCCATTTCCAGGTAGGAATGGACATTCGTGTCCGGCATTTCGTGGCGACGGACAGGAATGTCCATCCTACATTGGGCGACGGACAGGAATGTCCGTCCTACATTGGGCGACGGACAGGAATGTCCATCCTACGTTTTGGTCAATCGGCGTCCATCCTGCCTCGGTTATTCGCCGGCGGGCGCTTCGGCTTCGGCCTCGGCCGCCTGCGGAGTCACCACGACCGGCGCGGTCCGCCGCCGGCTTTGCGCCAGCCGGTCCAGCGCCTGCCGCTGGGCTTCGAGGTGCGAGCCGCCGGTGCCGTACTTCTTGATCAACACCTGGACCTTCTCCGACGGCTGCGCGCCGACGGAAAGCCAGTAGGCGACCCGCTCGCCGTTGAGGACCGCCCGGGCGTCGGTCTCGGGCACGAGCG
>SKJM01000821.1 GCA_007122045.1 Planctomycetales bacterium
CCGGGGGCATCGGCCGCGGGGCCGGCTTGAAAGCGATCGCCCCAAACCGCGTGCCGCCACGTGCCGTCCTCGTGGAGCCTGGAATCGAGCCAGCCGGCCGCAAGCAGCCGGACCGCCCCGTCGAAGCCGCCCTCGTACTCCGGCACGGGTGGAAGGCCGCCGGAAAGCGCCACGTACTGCGCGACCGCCGGGTTGATCGTCTCGCCCCGGCCGCCGATAAGCGTGGCGGGGAAGGGCAGGGGGGTGTCGGCTTCGATGGTGAATGCTCGGACCGCGTGCAACTCATTCTCCAGCCGGCGTTCGCCCACGCCGGGCAGCCACAGGCCCATCAGGTGGCTGCCGGAACGAAACACCCGGTCGGGCGAGTCGAATACGGCGGCCGGCCGGTCGTCGCGATTCCAAATCAGTCCCACGTACCGCTCTTCCGCCACGATGCTCATCATGGGGAAGCACAGCTTGTGGTTCTCCACGATCCGCCGGTTTGCATTCGGGCCGCGCACGTCGGCCTCGCTGCTGCTCGGCTCGTCTTCAAGGTACTCCACGCCCGGCAGAACGGCCTGCGTCTTCTCTTCTCCGAACGTGCCCAGCCCCGGCAGTAGCGTGACCATGGGCAGGTGAAAGACGGCGCGCGGCCGGTCCACGTTCACTTCCGTATTTATGTCGATCGCGCCGGAACCCGGCGGCGGGGAAGAGGGCAGGGCAGGGGAGGGCGATTGGGACAGTCCCATTTTCGCGGCGGAAGAGGCACGGGAAGGGGACAGTCCCATTTTCGCGGCGGAGACGTTGGCCGATTGGGTATCCTGCCCCCTGTGCCGCGAAAATTGGGACAGTCCCCGCGTGGCGAACTCGCGGCGCAGGGTCCAGTTCGCGCCGCCGGCGTCTTGTAGGCGCGCCGCGACGCGCAGCAAGCCGTCCTCTTCGGCGACCACCTCGAACGTTGCGGCGGCCAGATCGAGATAGACCGGCTCGCCGTCGACCATCACGCCGAGTTGCGGCCGGCCGTGCGCCCGGGCCATCTCCTCGCCTGCCACCCAGACGCCGAACCCGTCCCACTGCGTGCCGCCGTGGACGAGCGCCAGGTCGCCCGCGCGCACCGAGTGAGGCTGCTTTCCGAGGTCAATCACAACCGGCGGCGACCGTTCGCCGGCGACCAGCGGCGCCATCGCCGTCGCCTCGATCCATGCGATGGCGACCGGCCCTTCGCTTGTTGCCGGATCGACGCGCAGCCGCGCGCCTTCCTCCTGGGGCGGCAGGACGACCTCGTATTCGTGCCACCGGCCGTCGTTGTTGACGGTGAAACGCACCGAGTCTTCCGCGGTGAAATGGCGGCCGAAGAAGACCTCGCCGTTCGAATCGGCCCCGGAGCGCATGCGGATCCTCAGCAGTACGCGGTCGTCCAACGGGAGGTTATCAATGGGTCCGGACACGATGTACGGGTCGTTGCCCACGCAGTCGAACTCCAGCCCTTCGGCGGTTACTCGCACGTTGGCCACGTGGTGGGCCGGCGTCCAGCCGTGCGTCGCCTGGGTAAAATCGAACCGCACCTCCGGCTCGCCTGCCATCGCCGCACCAAGTCCTAACGCTCCCATCCAACAACCAACGATCGCCATTCGCATAAAGTCTTCCTCAACTCGAAACCGTGTGGGTCATTCCGAAAACGTTCGCCGTGGCGCCAAGTTCGCCTCGAAGGCGGCGGCCATGGGGTATGCCGCCGGTGGGCGAAATCCATGGACTTTGCGTCCCCTATGGTAACCGGGCCGGCAGTGGCCGTCAACGGTTTGCAGTGGTAAGCGGGCGCCTCGCACCCTACTTCAGCCCCGGTCCCGGGCGGACGGCGTCGCGGACGATGACGCCGGGGTTGCGGGCCACTTTGTCGGAGAAGACGCGCGCATCGTCGAGGATCGGCTCGATCTTGCGCGTCAGGTGCTCGACGTTGCGGATGGTGCGGTTGAGGTTGTGGTAGAGTTCCGGGTTGTGGATCAACTGGCCCAGCGTCCCGTCACGCTTGTTGATCGCCTGGCTGAACTGCACCAGCTCGCCGGCAAGCTGGTCCAGTCGGGCAAGGGTGCTGTCGACGCGGGCGACCATCTGCTCGGCGTCGCGGCCGAGCGGTTCGGTGAAGTCCTCGATGTTCCGCAGCGTCCGGTTGAAGTTGCCCATGCTGTGCTCGATGGAAACGACCGCCTTGTGGGTGTCGTCCAGGACGACGGGCAATCGTTCCAGGGCGCGGCGGAAGTCGAGTTGCACTTGCTCGTCGCCGAGAATCCGGTTGGCGCTGGCGGCCAATTGCTCGACGGCGTCGAGCGTGTCGGCCGCCTGGGCGAAGGTGCGGTCGATATTCTCCTCGTGCCGGTCGAGCAGCCGGTGGAAGTTCGCGGCCAGGTCGCCGATGGTCTCGCTGCTGGCGTGGACGGAGTCCATGACTTGTTCGAGCTTGGGGGCCAGATCGCGCACGGCCTCGAGCGCGTCTTCGGCAATTTCGCCGCGAATCCACTGGTCGGGTTCCAGCGGCTCCCTGGGGCCGGCGGGGCCCTCGGGACCGGCGAAGCCCTTGGGGCCCGGCACGCCGGAAACGAGGTTGGCGTTGCGGACAATCTGCACCACGGCGTCACCCAGCAGGGAGGTTCGTACCCGGGCGATCTCGTCGGCGTAGATCCGCTTATCGGCCTGGATGGCCATGGTCAGGACCACGCCGCGTTCGAACTCGTCCTCGCTGATGCCCAAGGCGCTGCGGACCTCGTCGGCGTTGCGGATCACGTCGGCGAACTCGATCCGCGTCACCCGGCCGATGAGAATGCCGCTCTTGCGCACCGGCGTATCGACGGCCACCCCCGGCGCTTCGCGCAGCCACACGCGCACCTCGTACGTTCCGCGGATGATCTGGTGGAAATCGCCGAACATGAACACCAGGATCAGCGTGATGAGGATCGTGGCGAACACCATCACTCCGACGCGAAACTGGATAATCCGCTCGTCCATCGTTCAACTCCCATTCTGCGCGCGCATTTCCATCAGGCGTTCGCCAGCCTCGCCGCGCACGAACTGGGTGACGCGAGGGTCGTCGGCCGAATCGATCGCGCCGGCCGGCCCATCGTAGATGATTTGCGGCTGATCGTCCCCCAGCCGCGCCAAGGGATACAGCATGACGATGCGGTCGGCCACCTTCTGCGCGGTGCGCATGTCGTGCGTCACCACGACGGCGGTTGCCGGGTGAAACTGCCGCATGTTGAGGATCAGCTCGTTGATCACGTCGCTCATGATCGGATCCAGCCCGGTGGTCGGTTCATCGTACAGGATGATTTCGGGGTTCAGCGCCATGGCGCGGGCCAGCCCCACCCGCTTGCGCATGCCGCCGGAGAGTTCCGCCGGTTTCTTCGTGAGCACGCTTTCGGGCAGGCCGACCTCGGCCAGGCGGTTGATGACGATCTGCCGCACTTCGGCGGTGCTTTTGGGGGTGTGCTCGCGGAGGGGGAAGGCGACGTTTTGCGCCACCGTCAGGCTGTCGAACAGGGCAGCCTGCTGGAACACGAATCCGAACCGCGCCCGCTGGGCGGGCAGCTCGCGCTCGGCGATGTCGGCCAGGTTGCGGCCGTCGAACACGACCCTGCCGCGGGTGGGTTGCAGCAGGCCGATGATGGTCTTCAGCAGCACGGTCTTCCCGCAGCCGCTCTCGCCGATGACTGCCAGGGTTTCGCCCCGGGCGACCGCCAGATTGATGTCGCGCAGCACCCGGAGTTGGCCGAACCCGACGTGGAGCCCCACCAATTCGACCAGCGGCTTCGGCTTCAGGTTTTGGGCGGCATCGACCATGGCGGATGGGGCAGGGCAGGGGGGGTGGAATGGGATAGGGGGTTACAGGATGTTGGGGGCTTCCGGCCAAAGGGTGTAATAGATGCCGTCGAGCATGATGCCCAGCAGCAGGTTCAGCAGGAGGATGACCACGAAGGAGGCGACGAAGGCGGTGGTGGCGGCCCGCCCGACGCCCTCCGCACCCGGATCGCAGTGGAAGCCTCGGTGGCATCCGATCAGCGCGATGGCGGCGCCGAAGAACAAGCTCTTGAACACGCCGGCAAAGACGTCGAAGTTTCCCACAAACCGTTGCGAGTTGACCAGGTAATGGTGCCAGTCGATCTCCAGCAGCAACACGGCGTAGAAGAAGGCGCCGGCGACGCCCATGAAGTCGGCCATGATGGTCAGGGCGGGGATGAGCAGCAAGCAGGCGAGGAAGCGGGGGACCACGAGGTAATGGATCGGGTTGGCGCCCATGCTGGTCAGGGCGTCGATCTGCTCGGTCACCCGCATGGTACCCAATTCGGCGGCCATGGAACTACCCACCCGGCCCGCCAGCATGGTGGCGGCCAGCACGGGGCCCAGTTCG
>SKJM01000503.1 GCA_007122045.1 Planctomycetales bacterium
GTGCCGCCCCGAAAAGACGCTGCACATCGACTCGAAGGTGCTGGACAAGGCCGAGTCGCGCGTCGAGGCGCCCGAGTGGAACGGCGCGGCGGGCGACGGCGAAGAGGACGACGAAGACAGACCGGTCCGCAAGCTCACCAAGGACCAGCAGGCGGAATTGCTGCGGCAAATGGTCGATACGGTGGGCAAGCCCGGGCAGCCGGGAGCGCCCATCCAGAAGGTCATTTCCGTAGGCATGTTGTCGGAGGGTTGGGACGCCAAGACGGTAACGCACATCATGGGCTTGCGGGCGTTTTCGAGCCAGTTGCTTTGCGAGCAGGTCGTGGGGCGCGGGCTGCGGCGGACGTCGTACGACGTGAACCGCGAGACGGGGCTGTTCGAGCCGGAGTACGTGAACATTTTCGGCGTGCCCTTCACGTTCCTGCCGCATGAAGGCGGCGAGGGCACGCCGCCCCCGCCGCCCTCGCACAAGACGCAAATCGAGCCGGTGGCCGAGAAGCGGCAGTATGAGATCCGTTGGCCGAACGTCATCCGGGTCGACCACGTGTACACGCCGGTGCTCCAGCTCGACGTCGAGAACCTCGCCGTGCTGGAGATCGACGCGTACGACACGGCCACCATTGCCGAGTTGGCCCCGATTGTCGACGGCAAGCCCAACGTGGCGCACATCAAGGAGATCGACCTTGAGAAGCTCGGGCGGAAGTTCCGCATGCAACGAATCGCCTTCGAGGCGGCCGCCGAAGTGTACGACCAGATGAAGCCGGCATGGGCCGGCAACCGGGAATTCCTGCTCGCGCAGCTCATCGGGCTGGTGGAGCGGTTCCTGCGATCCGATAGAGTAAGGAAGCGAGGCGTTCCGCATCGACCGCGATCCAAATGTGGAAGCGTGGGTGAAAAACGACCACCTCGGGTTTGAGGTTCTGTACGTCCACAAGGGCGTCGTCCGGAAGTACCGGCCGGATTTCTTGATACGGCTTACCTCGGGCACCATGCTCGTGCTGGAAGTGAAAGGGCAGAACACCGCCGAGGCGAAGGCCAAGCGGCGCTTTCTGGACGAGTGGTGCCGGGCCGTGAACGAACACGGCGGGTTCGGCCGATGGGCTTCTGACGTGTCGTACAAGCCGGGCGACGTGCACGATATTTTGGCCGAGCACGGCCGCGGCGAGGGGTAGCTACCCCCGGTACCGGAACGGCTCCGGCGCCACCTCATACCCGGGGCGCATGGCGATGTTCACCACGAGGCCCAGCGCGGCGGCGTGGGCGAGAAGGCCGGAACCGCCCGCGCTCATCAGGGGCAGCGAAAGGCCCGTAATCGGCAGCAGGCCCACGGTCATGCCCGTGTTGATGAACGCCTCGATGGCGAACAGGGCCGCGATGCCGGCCGCCACCAGCCGGCCGAACGGTTCGCGGGTGGCGGCGGCAACGGCCAGGATGCGGGCGACCAGCAGCGCGTACAGCCCGAGCACCAGGCCCATGCCGGGCAACCCGAACCGCTCGCCCAGTACGGCGAAGAGGAAGTCGCTTTGGGCGTGAGGCAGGCGGTAGACGGCCGGGTCGTCGGTCGGCTGGCCCGTGATCCAGCTACCCCACGTGCCGCCGAGCGCGCGGACCTGGTTCGCCCGATACAGGTGGTAGCCCTCGTCGCCGGGGCGGTCGGCGGCCGAGGGCTGGTCGAAGAAGGCCGTCACGCGGCCGCGCTGCTGCGGGCTCATCTGGGCCCACAGCAGCGGTACCAGCAACAGCCCGACGATGATCATGCCCAACAGGTGGCGCCCCCGCGCCCCGGCCGCGTAGAGCATGGCGAAGAACACCGGCGGGAAGACCAGGGCGGTTCCCAGGTCGGGCTCGGGCAGGATGAGCGCGACGGGCACCAGGGCGATAGCCAGCGGGACGAGCAGCCCCACCGGCCGCCGGTGGTCGTCGCGGTGCATCAGGTACCGGGCCAGGGCCAGCACGGTGGCCACCTTGGCCAGTTCCGACGGCTGCAGGCTCAGCGGGCCGACCCAAATCCACCGGTGGGCGAAGTTGACCGGCGGGAACAGGAACACGGCGCCCAGCAGCACGAGCGTGCCGAAATACGCGGCGTAGCTGTAGCGGCCCAGCACGCGGTAATGCGGCACGGCCATGGCAACCGCTGCCGCGGCGGCAACGAGCACAAAGACGATTTGCCGGTGCAGTATCCGGCCGCTCCCGCCGGCAAGCTCCTCCGCCCGGGCGATGCCCATGCAGCCGACGGCCGTCAGCAACACGGCAATCGCCACGAGGAACCATGGCAAACGGTGGTAACAAGTAGAATCCATACCAAAATAAAGCCGCGACCGATGGTCGCGCCCAAAAAACCGCCACCGGTGGTCGCGCCCGTCATATCCAAACTCACGTTTCCGCTCCGGGGCGCGACCACCGGTCGCGGTTTATTACAAGCGGAACTGGAAGGTATGGACGAAGAATCGCCAGAGGCGGGTGCCGAGCGGGGTCCAGCGGGTGTGAATCTTCGCCTTGCCGCGCAGGCCGGCGCGCAACAGGCCGTTCGCATCGTGGAGCCGCCTGAGCGATTCCACGTGGTACGCGCCCCCGGCCTCATCGGGGCGGCCGCGCACCTCGACGAAGTCGCCGGTTTCGTAGCCCCACATCGAGCCGGGTTCCACCAGCGTGACCACCCCCGGATTCGAATCCGACTGCATGGCCAGCGAAACGTAGCGGAGTCGCCACTCGTCCTCGCCGGCCTGTTCCAGCCGGCCGCGCAGCCAGGCATACCGCCGGTCGTGGCCGTACAGTCCCAGCGGTACCCGCGCCTGGTACGAGGTGCTCTGGGGCCGTTCAACGCCGGTTTCGGGGTCGGTGATGGTGGGCAGTTCGCCGCCGGCCCGGGTGGACAGGCGGTGCGGCGTCAGGTCGAGTTCCGATTCGGCGATCGACTCGATGCGGCCTTCCAGCCTTACGCCGGGCATGTGGCGGAGCATGACCTCGACGCGCTGGCCCAAGTCGACGTAGTTCCGGTCGATCTGGTCGACGATGACCGTGGCCTCGACCTGCCGGGGGTCGCCGATGCGGCAGAACAGCACGCTCGATTCGAGCGTCGCGCCCCGGTTCTCCTCCATCAGCGGCGTGCCCGACCACGAGGCCAACTGCCCCAAGGAATCCTCGCGGCGGCGGGGGACCTCGGGCGGGGGCAGCACGATGCCGGCCACCGGCGCGGTCAGGCGCAGCCTCGCCTTATGCTCCTGCTCTTCCCGGAGCTGTTCTTGGGCGGTGGCCAGCGCTTCCCGCACGCTCGGGATTTCCGCGGCCCCCGCGGGGTCGCGATAGCTGTTGCGGCGAAGTGTGCGGAGCCGCGCTTCGTACTCCGCCACGTCGCCCTGCAGGTCGACGATTCTCAGGTCGATGGCCGGGTTGACCAGTTGCGCAAGCTGCTGCCCGGCCTCCACGCGGTCGCCGGGCGCCACGTCGATCGACTCCAGGCGGCCCTCCACGTCAACGTACACCGGCCGGGCGTCGCGCGCCTGGATGTCCAGCGTGCACATCACCCGGTGCGGCAGCGGCACCAGCAGCACCCCCGCCAACAGGACGGAGATGACGGCGATGCTCGTGTACATGCGGGGCTTTTTCACTTTTTCGATCCTCCCGGGAATGTAGAAGAACTTTCCCAGCTTGTACAGCGGCATGGCCACCAGGCCGTACAACGACATGGCCACGATCGCCTGCCCGATGATCTGGAGCTTGTACGGCTTGAACACCTGGTACAGGAACCACAGGATGGAGGCCAGCACGAACCACCGGTATACGGCGGCGGCGACGGAATACAGGGCGAACAGCACCTGGTTGCGCTGGGGCAGGAAGGGGTCCTCCGGCGGCTCGATGCCCAGCAGCAACTCGCCCATCTTCCGGCTCAGGATGGAAGTGGCCTTCTGCCGCAGGTTGGGAATTTCCATCAGGTCGGCCAGGATGTAGTAGCCGTCGTAGCGGAGCAGGGGGTTGGCGTTGAACAGCAGGGTGCTGACCGATGCGATGAACATGGTGTTCAGGGCCAGGTAGTTCAGCAGCCCCGGCTCCGAGAACCACCAGATGAACGTGGCAATGGAGGCGAGCACAATCTCCACGTACATGCCGGCGGCGCCGATGGCCGCCCGCTGCCACTTGCTCGGCAGCATCCACGAGTCGGACACGTTGCAATAGAGGCAGGGCGTGAGCACGAGGATCATAATGCCCATTTCGTGGCATTCGCCGCCGAAATGCTTGGCGGTGAGTCCGTGGCCGAACTCGTGGCAGATTTTCGTCACCCCGAGGGTCAGCAGCAGCAGCAGGGCGTTCGCGGGGCTGAAGAACTGGTAGAACCCCGGCAGGCGGGCGCGGAACACGTCGAACTGCACGA
>SKJM01000095.1 GCA_007122045.1 Planctomycetales bacterium
AGCCGCCCACGATTTCCGCGATCACGACTACGTCGGCAACCGGTGATCCGACGGGCGGCCTTACGGCGTGCAGGTGGGCGAGACGCCTCCATTCGGGGGAGTTGCCGTGAAGGCACTGCGAGAATTCTTCGTCGCCGGGGGTTGACCCCGCTCGACATTGGGGCCAAAATGAAATCGTTGGCCCTCCGTGAAGGGGCCGCGTGGCCGCAACTCATGGGGGGGTAGCTGTGTACGACACGGGCTGACGGGAGGCAGCCTTTCGGTCACACACGGATTCGTCGAAAACACGTATGCACCGCAAATCCGCAGCGGGAGGTGCAGCTTTGGATCGACGTGAATTCCTTGCCGCCCCCCAGTACGGTGGCCCTTGAAGGAGACTTTCCGGTTGAACCGAGCCAACTTGCAGCAACTTTGTGCCGAACGAATTGAGGATGTCCGCGTATTGCTCGCGGCGAAGCAGTGGCCCGCTGCGTATTACCTCGCCGGTTATGCACTCGAATGCGCTCTCAAGTCGTGCGTTTTGGCTTACATTGACCGTACGGGCATCATCTTTGAAGATAAGAAGTATGCACAGAAGTGCTGGACGCACGATGTCGAGGACCTCGTTCGACAGGCGGACCTCTCGATCGAAAGGGACAAAGCCACGGGGATCAACCCTGCCCTCAGCCAGAACTGGTTGATTGCGAAAGACTGGTCCGAGTCCAGCCGTTACCACCTGTCCACACAATTGCAGGCGGAAAAACTATTCAACGCACTGACCGACACGTCCGATGGAGTACTCCCATGGATAGCGAACTTCTGGTAACCGAACAGATCGATGCCGGCGCGGAGTTTGTTCGCGACTTCAACGACTACGTTCCTGTTTCCGTGGCTTGTTGGGTGATTCCGGCCGAATCGGACAATGTTTTTTTGTACATCGCATCCGATGCCATCGACGATAGCAACTTCGACGTCGCCTACGGCGAGGTGTTGCGCAAGCTTCGCGGCAAGACGCGCCGGGGGCTTGATCCGTTTCAGGTCAAACTGGTCAACACCTCTCACCCGATTGCTCAGGATGCCATCAAGGTTCGCGATCGTTATCCGGCCGCCTTTGCGAGCCGCTATGGCGGCTCGTCGATTGGCGGAATGAGCATCGACGGCGCGTACATTTATCCGCCCCTATCCGTGACAAATGTGACGCCGTAGCTCGAAACCGTCCTCGGGAACAAGAAGTCCGTCGACATGGTGCTGGTGCGCGAAGCCGGTGACGTCGTCACAATCGACGTCAAGGGGCTCGCGGGCACTACCAGTTGGCCCGTTGACAATGTCAAGAAGAAAGCGAACGGCCACTTCTTGGTCTTTGTTTCGTTCCTCGGCAAGATCGGGGACCGCGCTTGCCTTCTTTCTCGCGTTGCACTGGAAACGAGAGTGTTTTCGCGGTAGGGGGTTGACGCCGCTCGACATCGGGGCGAAAATGAGCCCACTGACGCTTCTTGACAGTCTGTCCCGCGCCGTCTCATGGGGGGGCGGCGTGCGGCACGGGAGAAATCCGTAACGGGAGGTGCAGGGATGGATCGGCGTGAATTCCTTGCCGCCGGGTACGGTGGCGGCGCCGTTGCCCTCGGAGAGGGCCTCTACGGGAGAATGCGCTACCGGCGCGGCCGACTGGCCGGCACCTGGGCGAGAGTTAACATTTAAAGCCTGACCCTGATATCCCTTGGCCTAATTCTGAGGTGGCTATGACGCAAGACGAACTACTCAACCGGCTCTATCGTATCTATGCCGCCGTCGGCGCCAGCACTGAATTCGATATGGCGAAACTGCCTGGAAGGATCATCCGAGACGAGAAGGTTGTCGGAGTATTTCAGGACTTCAGTGGCGGACTGACTGAGCACGAACTCTCAAATGCGGCTCAAAGTGTCATTCATAACATTGCGAGTTTGCATGACCATTTGAAAAAGTGGGCGAGATCGAATGGAAAAGATGCAGGACAAGTCGATACAGCGTGCGCCAATTCTCTGGATTTGCAGATCGTCCGAGACCTTTGGGATCAGGACAAACATGGTGGCGACCGAAGCGACGGTGGATTTTCAAAGAGGTCGCCACGCCTTATCGAGGTTCGACGACAGATGACCCTTACAACTCAGTCGAAGGCTGATTCATGGGTGACAATGACACTGGGGCCGAAGGGCGAGCCAGTCATTCATGGTGATGGGTCGGCGAAAGCAATCATCACGGCAGATGTTGTTGATAAGAATGGCCAGAAGTTGGGCAACCTGTTTGAGATAGAGGAGCGATGTGTCCGGGCCTGGGAGTCCTTGCTTGTCGACTTTGGCGTAGCCCTCCCGATGAACAAAAGGGGACCGGAGTCATTGTCTGGTTGACGGCTGGTGGTGGCTTCCGGTGAAAATGGGACCATGCCTCGCCGTGCCCGTTCTATTGAAGGCGGTCGGGTTTACCAAATCGTGAACCGCTCCAATGCGCGGATGGCGCCGCCTTTCAGCGCGTGTGGGAGCATCGGACACGGCTGGCGTTCTGCTACCCGGTGCGCAAGGGACGGCCCTGAAGAAGGGGTCCAGCCAGAGCGATGCTGGCGCCGGCCGCGCGCCGCGCAACCCTGGGTTATCCAGAGCGCTGAACCGGAATCCCGAAGGATGGCCCAAACAGGTTGCACTACTCCTCCGTCGGCGACAGGAAGTGCACCTTCACCAGCGGCAGCAGGGCCTTGCCGGTCTCGCTGAGCTTCTCGTAGTGCTGCTGCCACAGGCTCACCAGCCGGTCGAGGTCCATCGTCTCGATGTGCTTGGTCGAGGAGCGGATTTCCCGCTCGGCGTCGGCGGTGAAGCCGGTGCGGGAAACGAACAGCACGATATCGCCCTCCTTGCGCAGGACGGCTTCCAGTTCGCGAACTCCGTTGGGATGCGGTCGCAATTTGCGACCGGATAGCGAACGGTCGTCGGATGAGGTCACCAATTGTGACCACATCGGTTCGATCATTCCTCCTGATCCGTTCCCGGGGCGCAGCAAATGGACCTGCAACGAGCTGGAGTCCCGCCTTTAGGCGGCTTTCTCCAACCGGCTAAAGCCGGGACTCCAGCAGGGCCGGTCCCGGTCTCAACTGCAAGTCCGTTTCTGCACATCCATTTCCATCGCGCGCGTTTCATTGGTCCGTGCAAGACCGGCTGAAGAGTGATTCGATGGGCAAGCCGGCCGTTACGGGCGCGTGATACCCAGGCCGTGCGCGCGCCGCCGTGAAGCCGTTGCGGAAATCCCTCGCGACTGGGGGGTTGACCCCGCTCGACATTGGGGCCAAAATGAAGTCGTTGGCCCTCCGTGAAGGGGCCGCGTGGCCGCAACTCATGGGGGGTGGCTGTGTACGATACGGGCTGACGGGAGGCAGTCTTCCGGTCACACAAGGATTCGTCGAAAACACGTATGCACCAGAAATCCGCAGCGGGAGGTGCAGCTATGGATCGACGTCAATTCCTTGCCGCCGCCGGGTACGGTGGCGGCGCCGTTGCCCTCGGTGGCGGCCTTTACGGGAGAATGCGCTACCGGCGCGGCCGATTGGCCGGCACCTGGGCGAGAGTTCACATTTAAAGCCTGACCCTGCTATCCCTTGTTCACGCGCCCCCAAGGAGGGCCAGCGCCGTCGGTCCGATCGACCATGCACTATTCCCCCCTCGCAATTTGCGACCGCATAGCCGAAACATGGACCCTTCACGGCCGCCGGGCGGTATAATACAATCAGTGCGTAAGGGATGCGTTCCCGTACGGGCCCATGGTGATGGCTGACCACCCCAACAAACACATTCGCGAAGCGGTCCAGTACGCTGAACGGAACGGATGGACCTTTCAACACGCCGGCCCGCGGGGGCATCTGTACGGCACGTTGTACTGCCCGTTGCGAACGCGCGACGGACACCGAATCCGCGTCGATTCCACGCCACGCAACCCGGAAAACCACGCTTCGCGCATTCGGCGGGCGGTGGACCGATGTGACCACGAGCCGGAGGCATAGGCAATGCACGTGTATGCATTTACATTCACGCTTGCGGAGCGGGTGGATAGCGAAGCCGCGATTGACGAATTCTATGGGCGGACCGGCGACGTGACGATGGTCGACAGCGGCGGCCGGACCGAACTGCAATTCGATCGTGAAGCGTCCTCGTTGGGCGAGGCCCTTCGCACGGCTTGGCGCGACGTGCAGGCCAGCGGCTGGGTGGTCGAGGCGGTTTCGGTCGAGCCGGCATCGGTCGCCCTAGCCACGTCGCAGTGACGCCGCGTGCCCTGAGTTTGCCGTGCAAGCCGCCCACGATTTCCGCGATCACGACTACGTCGGCAACCGGTGATCCGACGGGCGGCCTTACGGCGTGCAGGTGGG
>SKJM01000666.1 GCA_007122045.1 Planctomycetales bacterium
CGACGTGTTCTTCATCGGCAACGACTTCGGCAGCCAGCGTTCGCCGCTGGTTTCGGTGGCGATGTTCCGCCGGTTCCTCCTGCCGCCCATGCGGCGGCTGGTGGACCTCGGCCACGCCTACGGGCTGAAGGTCATGCTGCACTGCTGCGGGGCGTTCACCGAGTTGATCCCTTCACTGATCGAAATCGGCCTCGACGGCCTGCACGCGCTGCAGCCGTGCTGCGAGGCCATGCAGCCGCAGAAGCTGAAGGAGGAGTTCGGGGACCGAATCCTGCTGAACGGGGCGATCGACTCGCACCATGTGTTGATCGAGGGCACGCCGGGGCAAGTCCGGGAGGCCACGCGCGCGACGCTGGAAATCCTGATGCCCGGCGGAGGATACATTGCCGGCGCCAGCCACGACTGCATCCTGCCGGAAACGCCGGTGGAAAACGTACTGGCGATGTTCGACGCCGTTGAGGAGTTCGGCAGCTACCGGCATCACCGGCCCCGCCCCCGCGGCGGAGGACCGGATGATTGATACGGGCCTTTCGAAGCAAGTGACCTCCCCGCGAATTCAAGGCACACGCGAATTAGGCAAACAGGAGAACCGAAATGATGAAAACCGAAATGATGAAGCACGCGTTTGCAGTCGCACTGATGTGCGTATCGGCCGGCGGCGTTTGCCCGGCCGCCGAGCCGGCGGCCGACCCGCTGCACCCGAAGTCGGAAGCGATCGAAGCCTGGAAGGACATGCGGTTCGGCATGTTCATCTGCTGGGGACCGGTGACCTTGACCGGGAAGGAAGTCGGTTGGTCGCGCGGCCGTGAAACGCCGGTCGAGCAGTACGATCAGCTCTATAAGCAGTGGAATCCCGAGCGGTTCGACGCCCGCGAGTGGGTACAGGTGGTCAAGGAGACCGGCGCCCGGTACGTCGTGTTCCTGACCAAACATCACGACGGCTTCTGCCTGTGGGACACGAAGCACACCGAGTACAACGTCATGAACGGTCCCTTCAAGCGCGACGTGACCAAGGAACTGGCCGACGCGTGCCGCGAGGCGGGCATCGGGTTCTTTCCCTACTACTCGACGTGCGACTGGCATCATCCCGACTTCCCCCTGACCAGTCCCGGCGGCCGGGTACAGCGGCCCACGCACGACTTGGACCGGTACACCGAGTTTCTCGAAGCGCAGGTGAAGGAACTGCTCACCGGCTACGGTCCCCTGGTTGGCATCTGGTTCGACGTGCCGCAACGCTTCGACCGGGCCCGGGGAGAGCGCGTCATTCGGTTCGCCCGTTCGCTGCAGCCCAACCTGCTGGTGAACAACCGGACCGGCGCGCCGGGCGATTTCGACACGCCGGAGCAGGCGATCGGCCGGGCCCAGTTCGACCGCCCCTGGGAAAGCTGCATCACCCTGGGCACGCAATGGTCATGGAAGCCGGACGACCAGCTCAAGTCGCACGAGTACGCCATTCAGATCCTCGTGGCGTGCGCCGTCGGCGACGGCAACTTGGCGCTGAACACCAACCCGATGCCCGACGGCCGCATCGAACTGCGCCAGGTCGAGCGTTTTCGCAAGATCGGCCAGTGGCTTGCGCAGTACGGCGAGTCGATCTATGAAACGCGGGGCGGGCCATTTGTCGCCCCCGGCGCCGGCGTGCGGCGCCGCATGGGCGACGTTTCCCTGCCTGCCGGGCGGGCCGGGGCCGACTGGTGGGGCGGCAGTACGCGCCGGGACGACGTGATCTACCTGCACGTCCTCCGCTGGCCGGCCGAAGTGCTCACGCTGCCGCCCATCGGACCGCGCATCGTCGGGCACAGCGTGCTGACCGGGGGCGAGGCCGTCGTCACGCAGACCGACGCCGGCATCGAGGTCTCGATGCCCACCGACCGCCGCGACCCGATCGACACGATCATCCGGCTGAAGCTCGACGCTCCCGCGCACGAGATTCCCATCTTGCCGACCGGCTTCCGGCCGTCGCTGACGACCGGCAAGAAGGCGACCGCCTCGAACTGGTTCGAGCAGAGCGACACCTACGCCCCCGACAAGGCCGTCGACGGCGACCCAGGCACGCGCTGGGGCTGCGACTGGGGCACGCATGCCGCCTGGCTCGAGGTCGACCTGGGCGAGCCGAAAACCTTCTCCCGCGCCTGGATCAGCGAGCCGTACGGCCGCGTGCAGGAGTTCGAATTGCAGGTCTGGGAGGAAGGTGACTGGAAGACGTTCCACCGCGGGACGGCCATCGGCGAGGACTGCTCGATCGCCTTCAAGCCGGTCACCGGCCGGCGCGTGCGGCTGAACCTGCTGAAGACCACCGAAGGCCCTTCGATTTGGGAGTTCGGCCTGTACGAGAGCGAGTAGAGTACCGTCATACTGCCCAACCTGGTGGTCGAGCCGGGTGCGCGGCGCGTCTGGTACGAGTATAATCTGCCGGCCGCGGGCGGCGACGAGCCGGCCTTGAGTGCCGGGCGCTGAACGCAAGCGGGGTGATATACATTCGCATTCCGTAACCCATGACACGAGGAGCACCGAAATGAGGAGGCGGGTGAGGAACAGCGCTGCCCGTTTTACATGCACCAAACCAGAGTTACAATGTGACGGTGCATTGGCGCTGCTCTTTCCACGTACAGCGGAGGCAGCGATGTACTACCATTCCCTCAACGCAATCAGGAGCCAACGCATGACGAGACGATTTGCCATTGCAGGGCTGCTGGGGCTGCTTATCGCGGCCGTCGGCAGTGAAGGCCGGTGCGGAGAGGGCGCCAGCGCCGGGCTCGACCGGCTGATCGCCCGGAAGGCCCAACTCGAACGCGACGCGGCCGAAACACGCCGGGAGCGGTTCGATGAGGATGGCATCGAATTGGGCCCGTGGTACGTCATTGGTCCGTTCAAGCACGAGCGGTTCGGCCATGCGCCAGACAGCCTCGCCTTCGAGTATGAGGTGGAGCGCGACGTGCTGGCGGCGGGGGCCGGCGCGGCCGACCTGGAAAAGACCTACCAGGCTGAACGGTTCCCCGGAATGCTCGACACGGTACGGCGCTGGCGCGCGTACCCGCACTGGACCGACGGCTATCGGCACATGCTGCCTCGCGGTCCGGCCCCGGCGCGCGGCGAGGCCGTGTACCTGTACCGGACCATTTCCTGCCGGAGCGAGGCGGCGCCGGCCATGCGGTTGTACGCCGAGGATTACATCGCGGCGTGGCTGAACGGCGTGGAGTTGGCCCGGGCCCACCGCGGCGATTGGACGGCCAACCGGTTCCCGGCGGCCCTGCGCGTGAACCTGCCTTTGCGAGAAGGCGAGAACCGCCTGCTGATCAAGGTGGCCAGCCTTTGCGGCGACCACGGGTTCGCATTCTCGCTGGAGGGCGTGACGCCGACCAACGAGCTGCTGCCCGGCCAGTGGCACCCTTCGGTCCGTCGCGACGAGGGGTCGACGAACTTTTCGCCGCGCCACCTGCCCCTGACCTCCGAGGAGCCGCCGGCGGTGACGTACCCCCGGTGGGAATCGCCCGCCGAGGCCGCGGCCTTCATCGCCCGGCAATTGCAGTTGCCCGCCGACGAGGCGGCGCCGATATTAGCGGAAATGGATGGTGAGCGAACGGCCGCGCTGGCGCGGGAGATGGCCGACTTCGCCGACGCCCTGGCGCGGCTGCGGGCGTTCCGGTTCGACATTACCATGACGCCCATGTTCGACCCGCCGCGGTCGGTGATGGCCGAGAAGATGGACCGCATGTACGAGGCCTCGCCGGGCGGGCGCGATTACCTGGCCGGGCTGGCCCGGCTCCGGCCCGTCGTTGAGGCGGCGTTGGAGAAGGTCGAAAAAGGGCGGCCCGGCGCGGCGGCGGCCGTCCTGGCGGCCTACGGGCGGTTGGAACAGACGTGGCGGCGCGAAGCGGCGAAACTCCCGCCCATCCTGTTCATCCGCCGGCCGTACGTGCGCGTCGACGCCCGGGCGCCCTATTCCTGCGCCGGTTCCACGCCGTCAGCCATTTGCGTGTTCGATCCGGCCGAACCGGGTGAACCGGCTCGCGTGGTATTTGAAGAGCCCGGCACGGCCATCTACGACATGTGCCTCGACTTTGACGCCGAACACGTCTACTTTTCCGCCAAGCGGCGCGGGGTCGAGGGCGGCTGGCATATCTACCGCATCGACCGCGACGGCGGCGGGCTGACCCAAATCACGCGCGGGCCCTCCGACAACATCAGCCCCTGCGTCCTTCCGGGCGGGCAACTGGCCTTCATTTCGACGCGGGAGCAGAACTACGTGACCTGCGCGCCGCGCAAGGCGGGGCACCTGTTCCTGGCCGACGCCGACGGCGGCAACGTGCGGAAGGCCTCGGCCAATATCGACAGCGATCACACGCCCCGCGTCCTGGA
>SKJM01000764.1 GCA_007122045.1 Planctomycetales bacterium
CGTGCAGCGTGTGGCGGTCGATCACCTGGTCCTTGCGGATGTTGTAGAGCTTCACCCGGTCGGTGATGAGCTGCCGGCAGTCCTTGTCGCCGGTCACCAGAAAGCACTGGCCGCCGCGCTGCTCGACCACGGCGGCCAGGGTGGCCATCACGTCGTCGGCCTCGTACGACTCGCAGCCGAGCGACGGGATTCCCAACGCCCGAATGAGCTGCTGCACGGTGCGGAACTGGGGGGCCAGGTCGTCGGGCATTTCCACCCGCCCGGCCTTATAGCCTTCGAACAACTCCTGCCGGAAGGTTCGGCCCGGCATGTCGAACGCGCAGAAGAGGTAGTCGGGCTGTTTTTCCTCGAGCAGGTAGAGCATGTCGCGGGCGAAGCCGTAGACGGCGCCGACGGGTTCGCCCCGCGGACCGGTCATTTCCGGCAGGGCGTGGAACACCTGGTGGATCAGGTTGTGCGCGTCGACGATCCAGACCGCCCGGCCGGTCAAATCGTCCGGCGGCGGGGTGTTGCGGCGGCAGATGATCGGCTCGGTCGAAAGCCCGCCCGGCGCCGCCTCCGCCGGCTGCTCGTCGGGTTCGTCGAACCCGGGAAACGACTGCTGTTGCTCGTGGGGGGTCATACCGTCTTTTTGTACCCCATTTGCCGGCCAAGCCAAGGGGGGCCGAACGCAGGCCGTTTTGGAGTGCGGCGATTTATCGCCGCTTTCTGTCCTTTCCCCTCAGCCCGGCCCCACAGCCCGACAGCCGGCGGGATGCGGGAGAAGAAAAGCGGGAATGAATTCCCGCACTCCAAAATCGGGCCGCCTCATCCGCCTGGCACCGCTACCATGCCATGGCGGCGCCGAGGAACGGGCCGTGGAAGATGATCGTGCCTGAAACGTCGAGCTGACCGGGCCCGTTTTGTAGCAAGACCGGATTGGTTTCGAAGTTTTCGGCGGCCAGCGCCACGCGGTCGAGCCAGAGGAAATGATACCCGACGCGAATCGTCAGGTGTTGGTGGACGGCGTAAGCGCACGCCAGCGAAACTTCGGCGCCGACCGTCCCGTGCTCGTTGCTGCTTTCCAGCAGATTGCCGGCCGGAAGCGCCCCGGTCTGCTGGTACACGGTCGTCTGGGCTGCCCGGTTGCGGTACAGGCCGGCCGACATGCGCACGTCGACCCACCATCGCGGATCGACGTGCAGTTCCAGCAGTGTTCCGAGCTGCACGCCCAAGAGGTCGTTCTTCGCCCGCACGTCGACCGATTGCGATGCCCCGGCGGGCAGGGGCACCTCCGACTCGCTGTGATAGCCGAAGCGTTCGTCGAGGTTGAGGTAGCGAATGCCGTAGAAGACCGAGATTTGCAGTGGTTCGGGCGGCATGCAGAGGCGCTGCCGCAGGCTCAACTCGTGGCTGTCGATTTGCGACCGGCCGCGAATGGAGACGAAATCGTTGAAGTCGAAGCCGGCGACCGGATCCACGCCGAACTGACCGAACGGCGAGAAGAGATTCCCGAGCCCTCCCTCGGCGTTCGGAGCGGCGTCGCGGACGGCCGCATCACCGTTCCACGCCGCGGTGCCGAGGTACGTGTACTCGATTCCCCATTTCG
This sequence comes from Planctomycetales bacterium, assembly GCA_007122045.1. GTDB lineage: Bacteria > Planctomycetota > Planctomycetia > Pirellulales > Thermoguttaceae > PWXP01. The sequence continues at coordinate 1,589 of SKJM01000764.1, forward strand.
GGGTAAACATGCGCCCCAGGCGCGCCAGGCCGCCCGCCCGAAAGTCGGGATACGCCTCATCGACGCTCAGGACGGGGTTGCCGGGCCCGCCCAGCGTGGCGATCGGCCTGTTCGAGCCCCGGGCATTGCGATGCAGCCCGAGGACGGCGGCCTCGCCGTACCAGAACGGATGCGGGGGGGTGCGGCAGGTGATCCGGCCGAGGGCGAACCAGTCGGGCCGGCCCGGGGCGAGCTTTTCACAGAATCGACAGCATGGCTTGCAGTCGGAAGGGTGCCCGTGAGGTACCTTGGATGCCGCGCTCCACGAATGCCCCGCATGGGGGGTGAATGCTTGGGCTGCATGGCCGCCGGGAGGCGCAACCATCACCGGAGCGCCCGCCTGGGGGAGCGCAACGAACGAGTGGGACATGCCCGGCGGTTCCATGCCGGCGGCCGGCGCCGCCAGTAGCAAGACCGCAACCGTTGCCTGGCAAAAGGTGGTGATCATCCCGAATTGCCCCCTTAGCATGTGCATACACCCCGATGTAACGCGGCACTGCCGCCGAGCAGCCGTTCCGAGGGTAATACCCCCCATATCTGAATCTTCGGCTATTTCCTGCAACCGGCATGACCCTTTCTTTTGGCAAAGCTTGCCCCGCCGCTGTATTCCCTGCAACCCTTCACGATTCACGTCGGAAAGCCCCCCTCCCGCAGCGAAAAGGGCTTCCAGCCCAATGGGCACGACTTCGACCGGCTCAACGGCAATCCTGATATCGCACCCTTCCCGCCGGCATAACCCTTGACGCAGCCACGCCGTCGCCCTGTTGGAGTTCACGCTTTAGCGTGTTGAGCCCCACGGATGCTAGACTTGCACGCTGAAGCGTGAAATCCGACCGCCCTATTTCAGAAACACCGTCTGCCGGTCGCCCGAAGAGAACGTTACCAGGCAGATGATGGTCTCCCAGCCGGCGTTCACCATGTTGTGCCGGGCGTCTTGCGGAATGTGGATGGCCATGCCGGGCGTCAGTTCGATCGTTTCGTCGCCGAGGCTGTGCCGCCCGCGGCCGGAGATCATGTACAGCACCTCCTCGCAGTTGGGATGGTAGTGCACCGGGTTTCCCTTGCCGGGAAGAATTTGGGCGATGCCCACCGTCTGGTCCGCGCCGGGGAACCGCTTGGCATTGACCAGCCACTTGAGCGTGCCCCAGTCGTGTTGGTCGGTGGGCACGTCGTCGATGGCCACCACGCGGCGGGCGATGGCTTGCATCTCCTCCGCCGCGGCCACGCCCGGGAACAACCCGCCTGCAAGCCCCAATGCTCCCGAGGCGGCCATACCGCCAAGGACCGCGCGCCGTGAAACGCCTTGTTCATGGTTCTTTGTCATGATGGTAACTCCTGCGGTTGAAAGGTCTGTCAAACTTCTCGTGTCTAATCGCGGTACGGGCGACCGAGTCCCTCATTGGCCTCAGACTCCAACGTCGAACGCTTTTCGAGAGTTCATCATAGCCTTTCGCGGCCGATGCCACTACAGTCCGACCAAAGCGTGCACCGTCCCGCTGGCGCGGCGGCCCAGGTAACGTGGGTGTCCGTGCGAATCGAGTCGACGATCGTGCGGACCGAGCCGTCGCCCCTGGCCGTGTTGAAACCGGCCGCGTGAGCGCTACCGAAGCGAAGCCCCCCAGGGGGAGGGCCGTCCTTTCCCGGCACAACTTGTCCGGAGTATTCTCCATTTTGGTGCAACTGAACGCATCTTCTTGGAAGGCCTACGCCTCGTACTCGGAACTGATGGGGCGTTGGAACCGGCCGTTTGCCGTGATACACTGAACGCGCCGTGCTGAACCGGAGCCATTACGAGGTGGCAAATGGGTAACGTGCCCGCCGGGATGCCGGCCGCGCCGGTTCCAAGGGACACTATGAACTCTGTGAATGGGACGCTCCCATGAGGCTTCTCATAACGCCGTCACTCGTTTTGGGGGCGATGCTGTGGGCGAACGGCTCGCCGGCGAATGCTCAACCGTCCTCCGCCCGGGACGCCCCCGCGGCCGGTGGAAGGGGCCGCCAGTTGATCGAGAACGACTACCTTGAGCAATTCCTGCTGTACCAGATGCGGGTGTTGCGGCCTCAACCGGCGTCGGCGGGGCCGGTGCCCACCACGGCCGATGCGCTGGGTGCGGTCAGCGGAATCAAAGACGGCAAGTACGGTTTTCACACCGACCGCGAACCGAATCCGTGGTGGCAGGTCGACCTGGGCGGCGCCGGCATGGAGGGCATCGAGCGCGTGGTGGTGTACAACCGGCTCGATTACGGACCGGGCATTGCCAACGCAACGAAGCTGGCAATTCTCACGTCCGAAGACGGCCGGACGTGGACCGAACGCTACCGGCACGACGGCAGCCCCATTGGCGGGGCGATCGACAACGATCCACTCGTGGTGCGATTTACGGAACCGAAAGTGGCGGCCCGGTTCGTGCGCATCCAACTGGTGAGCGAGGCGCCTATCTGGCACCATCTTGACGAGGTGGAGGTCTACGGCCCGGCCAATCCGCAGAGAAACCTGGCCCTGGACCGCCCGGCCGATCAGAGCAGCGTGAGCCAGTGGTCGGTACACCGGCGGCCGCGCGCGGATGTTTCGCCGGAGCAGCGGCGGGCGGAGGAGCAGTGGCTCGCCGCGATGGACGCCCGCTGCGGGCTGAACCCGCGGCCCGTGCCGGGCTACATCGACGGAGTGCTGCTGAAGGAATACGGAGCGCAGTGCGCCGAGCGCGGCCGGGCGCAGGCCGA